>MWDY01000001.1 GCA_002070755.1 Spirochaetes bacterium ADurb.Bin110
GACAACAGAACGATAGAGCTTATTCGGCAGCATAGATGGTCAAAAGCAACTCGCTGTCATCGATAAGCCGATACTCAGGTTTACGGCCGGAAAGCTGTTCGCTTCTTGATAAGATCAAGGGTACACCTTCACCCCGCTTGTCCATAATATGACTGCGGTTGGTCCAATCGCCTTTGACAGGGCAGCGTGCAAGGAGGCTCGTGATAGTCTCGTTGCGCGATGCCTGGCGGTACGCGAGACTATCAGGCGTCATGGTGTTAGGCAACATGCCAGGAGAATAGATTTCAAGCCTGTCTTCGAACATTCTGAGGCGGATTTTACTCCCTGCCATGGAATAGTCACGATGAGCCACTGCATTGGTAATCGCCTCGAAAACTGAAATCATATCGTATTGAGGCAGGTCGATGCGACCTAAGCCTTCTTTCTTCCAGGCTTTGACGGACATATTCCTCTTTACGAAATTGCAGCCTCCAAAGATCTGCTCATCCAAAGGACCTTTGATGTCCGCGGCATCGATTTGATACGGTGCAGTATCCTGTGGATTGATGGTAGTCCCGCGATAGAACACTGCCTGGATAAAGGCATGCGGCAAGAATTGTTCAGGATTTTCGCAAGCCAGAAGAACCCCTGCAACACTAGGTCGTGTTATACCTTGGATATCTTCGGCCACCATACCTAATTTTTTCAACAGAGTCTCGGCCGGTTCAGCGCTTTCCAAGGGTGCAAAACGCTCCCACAAGGATTCTTTGAGATCATCCAGGCGTGCATTGGGCACAGGGGATTCGTCGAACCGAATAATCCGCGATTGACTGCGTTGTTGAAAAAGGCGAGCAAGTTGATCGGGAGGAATAGGTCGTTTCGATGCACCAACCCGATAAAAGTATCCTCCCGGACTTTGATGCACAAAAAGGCTGGGCGGTACTTCGACGCGTAGGACAGGCATTTCTTGGCCTGAGCTGTTGGGCAATGTGAGCCTCTCAATCACAGGGGCAAGCGGCGGTTTGATCGAATCCTCGCTTGCTTGACGAACAAAGGCTTCTACCGCATCGAGCTTATCGAGCGCAATCCCAACGACATCCCGCGTACTATCATCAACACCGAAGAGAATGACGCCTCCCCTACTATTGGCAAACGCTGCCAATTCATCGGCGATATCATTCTGCGATGGGCCACGTATTTTGTCGCCAGCAAAGCGTACTTCTTTGAGCTCAAAGAAACTATCTTCGCCAAGCCGGATCTTTTCAAGCAATTCGGATTTAGCGTTTAACACTTCTGGTCTCCTTCTCTCGTTGTTTAAGAATAAGTTTATGCCCACATTAATGCAAGACAAACGAACTCAAGCAAAACAACACTTCAATCCATTCTCGCCATTTGCATTAATCGAGGATTATCCCTGATCATTGATGATATTTCTGAATCGGTAAATCCTAACAAACTAAGAAAGATGACTGTCAGAATTACTTCAAGATTATTGCACAGGCGATAGAGCCTGCTACCTTCGCACAGATCCTTAGATCTGTCATCATAATGAGTATAATAGTTCCTATTCACAACAATTCGATTTATAAGCACATCCCTATTCTGGCCGAACAGTTCGTGAATAACGCCATTATTGAAATTATAGAAGATATCCTCTAACCTCTTTCGCAATGAGTATTCATATCCATATTTAATTCTATTCATAAGGCTGTTCTTAAAATTCGTATCTAGATCAGAAGGAATAGAATCACATATTCTGAGATATAGTCCATTAATATATTCTTCTTTCTCAATGTAAGCGCTACCTATCTTCTTTCGATGAAATGATTCAATAGCCTGAACGAAGTTCAGTAGTTTGGTCGTCAGATCAAGATGTTTATCATAGATCGTCTTGAAATATAGATGAAAAACATCTTCTAAACCAGAAAACTCACGGAACCATTGACTAAGCATCGCACCGAATCGATCTTGTATCCGTGGAAATGTGAACAGCATATCAAGGGGATTCATGGTACGCAACTTAGAAAAATCGCCGAACTGGCTAAAATATATTGATATAGGTTTCTCGCAGGTGAAGTCTCCCATCTCTATTTTTGATCTTTCAGTTAAAGCAGTCAAACGCAAAACTTTTGTCGACCTACCTATTGCCACCCTAAGAAAGGTATTTAGCAAATACTGATACCTTAGCAGATCTCCAATAGGAATTTCTTGATCCGAAATAATATGGAACTCGACCTCTTGCCTTACCGTGGCTTCTATTTGAGGATTACCGCGAGGTAACGACGTTTTGGCAAAAAAACTTATGCTTACCTTAAGTGAATCGCTAATTGAACATTCCACTTCTGGAGGAAGCCTATATTCGATTTTTGCTTCTCTTTTTTTTGGATCAACATCGATTAGAAAGCCATTTATGCACACCCAATCATCAAGATTCGAAAATTCAACTCTTAGTGTATGAAACCTTATTTCTGCGCTATTGGAAAAATGTAATCCTCGATATATTAAATTAACTAGAATCCTTGTTTCTGGAAATCCTGGTATGCTTGACTTCCGTTGAATGACTGATGTGTCAACCAGAGTAAACAATTGCCCGGATGACGAAACGCCCAATATTATTTCGTGCTGCTCAGATAATAACTCTCCATTTTTCTTGGAGAATGCACCAAAAAGATCAAGAAAAATTGGTTCACCTGGTTTATACGTTAGGATGCCAGCAAGTTGTTCCTCCTCATTTTCCGGAAGCCACCAAAAACCCTTTATCGAAAACTCTGTTTCCATGCTAATCTCCGCTTTTTCAAAAGAACCTGATCCATTGTGCTCTACCAAACTTCAACTTTCATATACTTATGGATCAGATCATCGCATAACAAATTGAGTGCACGACTGACCTATTAAAGCCTCTATTGTGTCGAGGGAATATATCTTCATGGTACCGTACCGGCATCATAGTCGCTCCTCCATCTCAAACATCAGCTTCTGAAAGTCCTCTTCGATGAGGCGGACCTTCCAGGTTGCGTCGGGCAGGCGAACATTTTCGAGGTTGTTGGTGCCGTTTACGTAGATGTAGTTGGGGAGTTTTTCTTTGGTAGAGTAGTCGGACCTCTTGAACCATTCGTCGAGGACGAGGTTGTCTTCTTCGGGGCTGCCCGGAAGGTTGCGCCAGATGATGAGCGCCTCCTGGTTGTCGTCAGGGAGTGTGCCTCGAATGGCGCGAATCCACCAGCGTCCATTTTGTGTAGGATGGAGCCTGTCTTTCAGTTTGAGCCTGCCCTCGCTGTCGCGCTCGAACGATGCATCGAAACTCTGCGGCGCAGACATTTCCTTTACGGTGAGCCCGATAAGCCAATTGAAGGTCTCCATGAGGTCGACCGTCGTATCTTGACTTTCGTCGGAACCTGGGCGCTTTACTTTGAGTGTGTAAGAAAGCGGGTCTTTGAACGCATCAATATTGAGAAGCGATTGGCTGCCG
>MWDY01000002.1 GCA_002070755.1 Spirochaetes bacterium ADurb.Bin110
GGCTTCTTCGTCGCGGAAGACGATGGAGGCGATACCGGAGAGGCCTGGCGGGACTTTGTCGATCTCGCGCTTAACCGTGTCCGAATAGAGCTCGTAGTGCTGGCGCGCCTGCGGCCTGGGGCCAACCACGCTCATCTGGCCAATGAAGATATTGGCGAGCTGTGGCAGCTCGTTGATCTTGGTCTTGCGTAAGAATCTTCCCATGGGGAGAATGCGCGGATCGTTCTTCTGGGTGAGCACGCCGCCAGGCAGATTAGGGCTATTTTTAAGCATGGTGGCGAATTTTAGCACCTTGAGATCCTTGCCGCCTCTTCCAACGCGCGGCTGGAGGTAAAAGATGTAATGTTCGCCGGTGAGTTTGAGCCCAATCATGATGGGAATCATAAAGGGAAACAGCACAATCATGGCGAGCGCCGAAAAGACTATGTCGAAAAAACGAATGAGCGCAGCCTGCAGCATCACATTCTCCCATCGAGAAATTTGCCGGTCTCTTTGTGCGCAAACTCAGGGATGGTGGCATTAAAGAGCTCGATGAGCTCCTCGCGGGTCCATGCGCCACGGCCACGCATGGCGCGAATGGCGTCCTCGAAGTGAGTGAGCGCGGCCACATCGTACTCGGGCTTATTCTTGATGACACCGATTGCCTCAAAGCGGTTCATGTCGAGGCTCTCGCGCTCTGTGTAGAATTCTTCAAAGTCCTTTTCGCCAGTTGTATCGCTTTTGAAGAAATAGACAGGCCATTTGTGCTGCGACTTTAGCTCTGCCACTCGAGAGCGGGCTTCATCTTCGGTGCTGCATTCGACGGCTTCGTAGCCTCGGCTCGCAAGGTAGCGCACGGCGATCTCGCTAAAGGTGAGAAGGTTTTCCTTTGGATCGAGCTTTGGAAAGAAGAGGTCGCGATTCTCTCCGAGGAGCGCGGACATAAGGCAGAGCTCGCCTGATTCTTTGGGCGTAACAAAGTAGCGCCGCACGTCGTTGGGCGCTGAGAACGGCTGGTCTTTCTCCATTCGGCGATTAAAGCCATAGAGCAGGCTCCCGTCGGAGAAGGCGACATTCGCAAAGCGCGCGGTAGAGACCGGAACTTCCAGGCTGCGGCGCATGAGGAAATACTCCATGATGCGCTTGGATGCCCCCATCATATTGACAGGGTTGGCGGCTTTATCCGTGGACACGCAGAAATATTTGCGGCTGCTCATTGTGGCGGCCTGGCGCATCATCTTGTCGGTATTGAAGATATTGACGTCGACCATGCGCATGAGCGTGTAGGGGTCTTTTTCGCTGCGCACATGCTTAAGCGCCGAGAGATTGAGCACATAATCGTAGCCAGGGCCATTGGCGATAAAGGCATCGAAGATATCGCTGCCCGCATCGATGGCAAAGGTGGCAAATTCGCCTTCGATATACCCGAGCGATGAGCGAATATCGCGCACGAGCTCCACCATGTTGTTCTCGGAGATATCAACCACGTGGAGGAGCTTCGGCCTTCGGGCGAAAATCTCTTTGCTGACCGCCTGACCGATCGAACCCGCACCGCCGATCACCAAAAAGCGCGAACCTTGGACGAGCGATGAAAGCGTTTGTTCGTGGGCTGCGATGTCAGCGGCAAATAGCTCCCTATCTCGGCCTATCAATTTGAGCATAGCATCCATAAGAACTCCAAAAAAAATAAAGCAGCAAAGTTAAATGCTATTCATTAAATTGCAATAATAGAAACGTTTAGCGACTGATGTTGATCCCTGCTCAGCCTATTTCGCGCTCAAGCGACTCTAACAACTTCAATAAAATCTCAGATCTAACAGGAGCAGATGCAAGGAAAACCTGGGATTGAAGGCTCGTTCCTTCTCGGACCTCAATCGATAAATATTTATCAGCCATGGAGACCGAGTGACTCTTTAAAACTTCACTCTCTCCCAGATACCGTATCTTAAACCGAAGGCCAAAAGGAACTATCTCCGCCTTAAGGGAAAGGGGAGCAACCTGTGCAAGTGATTTCAAAGAATCTGGAATAGTATAAGCAACCGATCCTAGAAACAGGCGCTCAAAATTGAATTTTAAATGTACTGTACATTGAACTTCATCAATCTCAATTACTGATTGCAGGGGGCGACTTTCGTGTCTAGTTTCAAACTTAGAAATAAGAGCTATTATACTGCTCATCAAGAATTTTGCATCCTCAGAACTACCGCCGATAGTTACTATTATTCTTCGTTCCTCTATCACGATTCGATCGATAATTTTTGTTTTTCCCTCTATAGCTATTTTGCCGAATGAATATACAAGACCAGGATTACCGGATGGAGTCGGCATATTCAATCTCCCGCAACCAAATTGATTCGCGATTGTTGCCGAGAATGAATCGGTCATTAAGGACATAAAATCCAACGCGTCTACTGGAAATATATCGATCAACGTCGATCGAATATCGATCAATTGCATTATTAGGCCTCTTCTTGTGAAACGTTAGTTATCCTTTGTTCAGGTACCGTAGTATCGACTTCATAATTTTCAAAATCTTGAGAATGTGAAGCCTTTGCCCAAAAAGGATTCTGCTGGTTAGGACGCTGAGTTAAATTGTCGGTCACTTTAAGTTGGCCATTTATTATCAAGCACAATTTATCAATTACCGCTTCGATGGAATCAGCATAAAGGTTTCGCTCGATAAGCGAGGTAAGAAATTGATTTAGTGAGCACCCTTCTTGACGAGCCTGTATAGCTGCCATTCGATGAGTTTCCGGAGACAATCGGAGGGAAATATTGCCTTTATATTCCCTTTTGGAAAGGGGAAGAGGAATATCTTTCTGTTCATCTCGAAGGATATCAACAGCAGCTTCCACAACTGATTTAATTGCCTCATACGCCGCAGCTGGGGAAGATCCATCAGCGCTCAGATAGGGAAATTCCGCAACGGTGGCAATATATGCAGCATCCTCTTCCGAATAACTGATATGATACTCATATTCTTCGATGCTATTTTTCATTCGCACTCCCTCGTCTTTGCAATAGCCTTGCGACTTGCTTCTGCTGATACTTCTTTGCATCATCAGACTTGCCTGGCTGAATATTCACTAGCTGCATTGTGCAAGGATCTTCATATATTCTATGGCTACCGCTCTGCCTCTTAAAAATAAAAAATCCATCACAAATTGATTTTAACTCCTCATATTTGAGCATTGCGCTCTCAAGACGAGAAATAGTTGCATGTATATCATCCTCCCGAGACACAGATAGTTCTCCACTATAATAGCACTATTGCTATCACCTAACAAGGGCTATAGCAAGATTTTTATTGTTTCATAACTCTAACGCGATGAACGTTGTTTGTTGATTCAAAACCAGGAAAGAATTGAACAAATGCACCGGTACTTTGAAACCTCTATCACATTACACTCCAAGGTTTTACCCTTTGCACTTGGGCAAATTCTTTTCGAGCGAATCGCAGACAAGGTCGACTTCGGTGTCGGTGATGGTGGGGTAGAGCGGCAGGGTGAGTTCGTGATCGCTGATGTATTGGCTTTTGGGGGTGGGGCCGACCTGCGATTTGTAAGCGGTAAAGCTCTGGATGGCAGGATAATGGATCGAGGTCTGGATACCATCCTCTTTCATGAGGTCGATGAGTTTGGCGCGGTCGATGTCCTTATCGAGGAGGATGGGCATGATGTGGTAGGTGGGTGTTCCGCGGTTGTAGTGGCGGAAGGGCACGGAGAGGAAGTCCGATAGGCGATCGAGGCGGTTAAAGTAGTGCGCAACACGGGCAGCGCGCGCGGCGTTGGCTTCGGGGAGCTTGGCAAGCTGAACAAGGCCGAGGGCTGCCCGCACTTCGTCGATGCGGTAGTTAAAGCCGGGCTCGAGCACGTCGTAGGTGGCGGCGCGGCCTTTCATGCGGTCGAAGCTCGCT
>MWDY01000003.1 GCA_002070755.1 Spirochaetes bacterium ADurb.Bin110
CTGGGCCGCTACCAAAATTGACATCCGCTCCCCCTATGTTGACAAAAGCCTTTATTGGAGAGGCCTTTTCGTATATTTCTAGATGAGCTCTGAAAGAGCTTTCGAGATCTGGAGCTTGTATAAGAGGAACATCTAGACTTTGCGCTACACGATGTGCATACTTGGCCAGGTCGTCGCTTGGCTCAAGTCGATACATCGAAGAGATTCCCAGATCATCCTCTCCACCGGGAGAAATTGCAATAGGCATATATGGCAGCACCCCAGCGTCTCTGCATGCTGCCATTATCTCGGCATTGGTAAGGCCTTCGATATTCGCGCCATATTCCGAAGCACCTATTGAGGCAATGACGATCGGCTCCACTCCAGTCTCTGCACAAGCAGAGAGCACAGCAATAAGGATTGCTGGAAACGAGCCCGATGAGCCAATGGCTATCCTGTCTCCCGACTCAAGACCAATATCATGAAAATATCGCACAATAAGGGCGGCAAAAGCCGTATTTGTGCTCGTTCTCTTAGATACTATATCGCCCACGGTGGTGGTCAAAATGCTCGATTCCACACCGATTAGACCCGTTTGATATGGGTCGAGAACAGGATCCATGGGCAATCCCATTGCAAGACGCTTTTGCGCAACTATCTCTTCTGCCTGGGCCATACGTTGAGCTGCCTTGTTCATCGCTTCGGCAGCCGGATGAGGTTCATTGTGCGCAAGCAATTCCGTGGCGACAAGGCCGAGCGCGAGCGAAGCGAGCGCGATTAGAACGCGAATAAAAATATCCCGATTTTTCCTATGTTTTGCAATCGAGTTTTTCATGGAATGACTCAAGCTAGAATCAAGAGTAACACGACACGAGTCGCAAAGGTAATTACAAGGCTCCCAAGCAGTGTCCTCCAGAGCCCCTGCTTCCAAATATCATTCGCAATGAGCCCTGGAACCACATAGCCAATAGCTCGCAGATCGGCGCCTGAAGGGGGAATCTGTCTTATAATAGCATCGAGCAAGGCACCCATACAAATGCCAGCCAGAATGAAGGCCATAAATCGCCTTCGTCCAAACAAAATAGTGATTTGCGAAATCAATTTGATTAAAAAGAACGCCAAAATGGCCGCTATATATGTCATCAGTATCCGCAAGGGTTGGTCAATATATAGCGCGAGGTATCCAGGAGCCACGAGTCCGCCTGTAAGCCATCCTGTCATTTCGCCAAAGAAGAATCCAAGCACTATTGAAACAACTATCGATGTACTTGCCATTATCTTTCCCCTGTCGAATTAGCTGATTGCGCCTTTTCAGATGAAGT
Organism: Spirochaetes bacterium ADurb.Bin110; assembly: GCA_002070755.1. The sequence continues at coordinate 1,302 of MWDY01000003.1, forward strand.
AATTGATTGAGCTGCGCCGCTCGAACCAGAAGATTGCGCCCCTTTTGGTGAAGGAATCGATTGCGCCCCTTCGGTCGAAATAGCCGATTGTGCGGCGTTTGCTTTATGCGGTAATAGGGCTTCGAAAGATTCGCTCAAGTCCATCCCAGGTCCTTTTATATTGCCCGCGCAGAGTATTTCGATATAGGTCTTTGATGGGCCTTCCTTGAAGCCTCCGAGGTTTTCTATTGTCTCGCAAATGGCGTCGAAGTTTGCTTGTCGCATCGAGCGGACAGCTGGGTATTTTATTGGTTGTCTGGCAGGCTGATCTTGCGACTTCGATGGCAGCAGCCCAAGTGGCGCTTGATGTGGTGCTGGCCACATTGGCGGCGCTGGTTGCGGTGCTGTTTGCAGCCGCTGCGCTTTAAGCGGCACTGATTGCGGTGCTGGTTGCAGCCGCTGCGCTTTAAGCGGCGCTGGCTTCTCTGCACCAAGCTGACGATAATATCGATACACAACTTTTTCGGCGAGCCTTCGATTCATGCCATAGACAAGAATTGCATCCGCATCTATGCTCGCTGCAATTTCGCCCATCTGAAGAGCTCGCCAGGCACGATCTTCTCGATGATTGAAGACCAAAACGCGAAAAGTTTGCCCTGCGTTGCTGGCCTCTTTTATCTCCGCGTAAATTCCATGTCTGTCATTCTCTTGAAGGTCATAGTTGCTGCCATACATACCTCCTAAGTCGGTACAGCTGTACATATCGCTCGAATTGCACAAGTCGCCCGAATAGAGCAAGCCAATCTCCTCGTGCCACATCTCAAGCGTAGACTGTGGGTCGTTTGCCGCAAAGGCGTTGATGACTCGAACCTTGTGTACTCGCCAGCTTGTGAGAAGGGTAGGTCTCACGCCGGGATCTGGCTTAGCGCTTTGCATGCCGCGCAGCGCAATCTCACGCGAAACGCCGCAAGCGCTGCAGACCGCAAGCGCAAGAGCCAGGTTTTGCGCATGCATTGGGTACGCAAATGCGCGGCGTAGCGCTTGCGTTTCTTCGTCGATGGGCACGAAGGCAAGCTCGGCACTGCGCTGCGCGGCCATACGCGAAAAAACAGTCTTTATATCTTCGTCCATGCCCTCGCTGCCTACAAAGGCCTTCCCTTTTTCCGGAATAGACTCCCCAAGAGCCTCGGCCACCGATTCAAGCTCCGTCCCCATTGTATCCAAATGATCGAGGCGCACATTTGTCATGACTCCTATTGTCGAATGAGCAAGCCTTGTCTCTAGCACACCAATAGTTTCTGGGCGAATTGCCATACATTCGGCCACTATAGCCTGCGCCCCAGCCTTATATGCTGCCCGAACAAACCACTTGTGTTCCATTATGGAAGGCCGCCTCTTTGCCGAACCATGTTTTCTTATCTCTCTCTCGCTTAGATCTGGCAAAATAATGCGGGCAGCAGAACCGGTGGTCTTTGCATATACCCGCAGGCCCCCAGCCGCCAACCCTGCCGCAATGAGCCTTGTTACAGTGGACTTGCCGCGTGTGCCATTGACAAGAATTCGTATAGGCATAGCTTTGAGGCGCCTACAATGGGCCTGGTATTCGACTATTGCAGCGATGGCCAGACCTATGCTGACTATAATGACAAAAGAGAGCACGGCTTTATATCTTTTCTCCCATCAACTTCATTGTCTCATGTTAGAAGCCAGTTATTCTATAGCATTGGCACCTTGGGCTAGCTCTATTGCTTGCTCGAGTCTCGATATAGATATGACTATTTCACCAACCGCAGGCGGACTCAGTATTAAAATGCTTCCATAGGATATCTCAATACCAGAGAGACATGCACCATTATGACAATCTGCTGGATTAGTCATTACATTGTACCGAATTTCTATCGGCGCCGATCCAAATTCTCGAGGTTTTTCCAAAATAATTTGAAGAGTATCTTGTCTTCTTTCCTTATCGCTGCTTTTATCGCTTCTTTTATCAGCTAAGAACCAGACTACGGCTTTCTTCTGAGAAGCAATATAATAGCAGCCTATCTTTTGCACACTGCTAGGTACTTTCTTTAATAATCTAGACGCATCTTCGCTGGTTTCTGAGCTTTTTGCCAGATCAAAATCTATACTTTGGTCAGTACTGTGTTTCCATCTTGAGAGAAATGACGAAACTTGCTGCAGAGCTAGGTCTTTGGATAGATAAACCGTATCCATTTATGCATCTATTGGGCACAAAGTGCGCTGCTTCGATTTTATTCCATGCAAAGCAGCCATTTTTGTACTTCCTCTTTTGAAGAAGGCAAGCCTTCGATATTCAAAGCAACTAGATTTCCTAGCTCTTCGTAAGCAGAAGCCACAAGAGCCTTAACTGTGCAGAGATGTATATAGACCCTTTCTGCGAGGGGGGCCTTATCGTTGCAGATTTGATCAACGGTCGGGTCATCGCTTGGCTGTGCAGGGTTTAGCGTTTCTACAAGAAAGGCTTGAATGCCTAGCTTTCCCCACTCCCAATGCGAATAGCCTGCAAACTCCTCTCTTGAGCTCTCAAGGTGAAAGGATTTTCCTGTCTCCTCTTCTATCTGGAGCACAGCAAGCGCAGCCACATCGAGATATTCCGGTCTTGTAATAATTGACCATGCAAGAGAAGAGCCTGGGCTTGCTTCGTGCAGATCCAGTGCTGTCCGCACATGGTTCTGCACGAGAAGCTGGGTAATCGCATACGCAGTTTGACTTGTGTAATTGCCCGTCGGATCGCCCGGGTACTGACGGTTTAAATTCCGCACTTCCTGGCCAGATAAAGAAGGAAAAGATTCCAAAGCATCGGCTAGTATAAAAAAATCGGGGTCTGGGACATTTTCATGGACAGGGTTGGAAAGTCTTGCTCCATAGTGGAGAATAGGTGCGGCAGCATTGCTTATCGACCATGTTGCAGCCGAAGCATTTGCTCGCGGCACAACAATGAGCGTGCCACCCGATACTCTGCAATGCTCGATGATCCAATATGACGCTAGAATTCCTGCAATTTCATTTGCATGTGCCCCTGCTATTACAGCAACCGTATAGTCTTTCGAAGAGCTCTCCTGCCTTTTTTCAGCAGCTTCTTCTGAAATAAATCCTTCGGGCGCGTTTTTCGTAAGCAATCCGGGGCTATCTCCGAGAAAGAATACAGGCGTGTCAAAAGCAGTCCCCTTAAGTAGCGATGAAAAATCAGACAGGGAAAGAATCTTTTCGACACCTTTCCCTGCCTTCACTTCCGACATAACAAATGCTACGCCATTCTCTGTTTGAGCTTGCAAAACAAAGAGACCGATTAAAACAAACCAAACAAAAAAGAGCTTTTTCATTGCGCTGCAAAAAGGCTTATTAGGCACAAATCATGCCTATATAGAATGAGCCGCGCATGTGCTCGAGCTCGCAACATGCGCGGCTCCTCTCAATTAGTTATCTAGTTGTGCATCTTGATCATGTAATACTTATCTGGCACTTTAACCTGAGTGGTAGGCAAGAAGCCTTTACCAAAGATATAGGTGTCCATGTAGA
>MWDY01000004.1 GCA_002070755.1 Spirochaetes bacterium ADurb.Bin110
AATGCCTATGACCCGGCATCGTATGATATTACCATCAATGTTGCTCAGTTTACAAAAGAGCAGGTAGCCCAGATTGGTATAGCAGGATTAAAAGTGCGAAAGCTTATATAACAAAAGGAGTTGCCCTGTGGGCAACTCCTTTTTATTGGTATTTTAACAACTGTTATTGTATCTGAATTGGCAAACTACTTTCTTTTCCCTTTCAATTCAAATACTTCACGTAAGATGGGAGTACCATTGTTATCAAAAACAAGGATAGTAACATAATTAAAAAATAGAAAATCTTTCCTGTATGGTGCCAGATTGGTAGATCTAACAAGTACTATATCATTTACCGGTAGATGATATAGTTTCCCTGTTAATGGATCAATGCCAGATTTTGTATTCTTTGGATATGCTTTAAGCTTATTGCCTCCTTTCCCGTCAGGATACTGGTAATTTGCAATATCATCTGGAAAAGGAACAAAGTTTCTAACTCTTTCTTTTTCAGGTATTGGCATCTCAAAACTTGATTTTGTTTTTTCCTCTTTTTCATAGGTAGCAATAATATTGACATACACATCCATAGGATCATCGGTTAAGTTTTCCAGTATTGCTTCAACCTCCAGTACCTCCCCCTTACCGGTGAGATCAACCTTTTTATTAAAATAAACATCTTTTATCCGCACCTTATTGCTATATAAGGATTGTACTGGAATATCAACACTCTGAGTGTTCTGAGCAAGCAATGTGGAAGCCACCAGTACAAAGCATAGACACATAATTTTTTTTGTCATATAAGCCACCTGCAATCATAATTGTTAACCATCACAACCCATAGTGGGTAGACAGTTTTACTATAATTATCCTTACCCATTTATCGGGCATTTTTTTAATAAAATTGAGCAGAATACCGTACCCTATTTATTGATGAGTTCCAGCAACTGTTGATGAATCAGTCCATTGGTAGCGCAGATTTCAGGAAATTCCGGATCAAATGTGTTGCCGTTATATTGTGTCACCATGCCGCCAGCTTCCTCAACCAGTAAAGCGCCAGCGGTCATATCCCATGGGTATAACAGTGGTTCCCAGTAGCCGTCAAATCTTCCACATGCAACATACGACAAATCAATCGCAGCAGACCCCATACGACGAATACCCTGAACATGTGGCAATACATTATTAAATTGCTTTGCATTATTGCATGAAGGATCGTCCTTTTTATACGGAAAGCCAGTAGCAATGATCGATATTCCTATATCGTTTATTTGCGATACATAGATACGTTTTTCATTTAAATACGCTCCACCACCTTTCCATGCATAAAAACATTCATCCCTGAGCGGCTCATACACAACGCCGGCAACCGCCGCTTCCAGCGCTTTTGAATACAGTGCAATGGTAACACAAAACCATGGGATTTTATGAGCAAAATTATTTGTTGCATCCAGAGGGTCAACATACCATATATACTCACCATCAGCACATTCCAGACCCCCTTCTTCCGCAACTATAGCAAAGTCCGGGAATTGTTCTTTAAGCTTACTTACAATATATTTTTCTGACTCGTAGTCAATATCCGTAACCAGATTTGTTCTGCTTTTATAATCTATAGTTATATCATCGCGATAATACCCTTCAACAATAATTGCACCTGCCTGTTTGCATAGAGCAATGGCATATTGTGTAATGGTGTGATAGTCCATGGTATATGCTACCTCCTGCATGATATAATCAACTGTCCATGAAAATCGTATGCCAGCTATCGTACCTTTAAGTGGCGTTGTTTGTTGATAGCCTGTTTTACTGTTCACTGTCAAATAATTTTTACCTGCTACAACATATACAGTAACTATCGCCATAATCATTGTTTACTTTACAGCCGGCAATATTAAAGTATTGACAACAACCCTCACAATGCAACCAAAAATTACCTTCAAGTTTTTGCTAAAAAAAGCCAATAATAACTCTGTAGAGGCAACTCAGCAGGTTGTGACTTTACTATTGTCCAGGGGGAAATCCATGAAAAAAACGATTATGGTGATTGGTGGCGGTTTATTACAGGTGCCCATTATACAGACGGCTCAAAAAATGGGATTGCGGGTGATAGTTACTGATTATAATCCCAATGCCCTGGGTATGAAATATGCCGATATTCCTATTGTCATGAGCACCCGTGATATTGAAGGTTCTGTACGTGTTGCAAAAAAACAAAATGAGATAACCCCCATATCCGGTGTCCTTACCGCTGGCACCGATGCTTCCGTTACTGTTGCAGCAGTAGCAAATGCCCTTAACCTCCCCGGTATAAAATTTGAAGATGCCATTGCAGCCACTAATAAGATAAAGATGCGTAGCCGATTCTTTGAGCATGGCGTGCCATCACCTCACTTTTTCCCGGTTTGGTCGCTCTCTGACGCAAAAAAAGCAAGCAGGGTATTGGGTTTTCCGCTTGTCATTCGCTGGATTCAGGCTTTCCAAAATCCTCGACGAACCAGGGTTCTAGATCGTAGGCATAATCGCAAAGGTAAGCGGTGATCTCATCGCGGCCAAAGATGTCGTAGCGATATGAACCAAAGCTTTCTCTGGCTTTGGCATCGACCCATTCTCGTCCCGACCGCAAATCGACGAGGCTCGATATGCTTCCAGATTCGGCATCAACAAATACCCTTATAAGACCATTGTCGAGTACGTTTTTTCTTCCTTCCTTTCGCGCTATGGGCTGAGAAGCAGTATTTGGCTTCTCTGCCTTCTCTACAATCTCGATGTTTCGAAGACCGAGAGGCGGAATTGTTCCGATATCGGCCCAAAGCTCGGCATCCAGCCTTACAGTCGGGCATAGTTGGCCCTCTACAAGTACCTGAGCGCTATCCGACATCTGGCCTAGCCTGACAAGCCCTGTATGCTCCCAGAGCTGATGGTTTCGGACTGAATAATGGCAGCCCAGCTTTTCGCAACCCAAGCGAGCAGAATCACTGCTTTCTAGTGATTCTTCTAGCGATTTGACCGCTGCAACTAATCGATCTGCCATAGCAGCCTTCTCTCGCCAGGATCCCATTATCCTGCCCCAGGCACCACCCTCGAGAAGCTGGGTGAATCGACCCTTGTCATAGACACGCCCCCCCTCGGCTAGCGGATTCAGCGCCAGCTTTGTATCGAGCCCCCATGTATGCTCACCGAAAAGCGAAATCGCCTCATAGGCATCGCGTATCATAGCGGAAAAGCCATCGGGAGGACTGCCCTTGAATTCGAGCCCTTCTAGCGCCTCATAGCTCTCTAGTGAAGCAAGCCGCTCTCGGAACCGCCGGATGATTCCTAGTTCCTCAGGCATCGTTGCGATACCATGGATCCAGCTGTCCGCTAGGTCAGAACGCACCACGGGTAGTTCTAGCCTGAGATCTCGGAGCGCAATGGCAAAATCGTCAAGGCTCCCCACAACGACATCTATTCCAGGATAAGCGGCCTCTATCTTAGCTACTGCATCGGTAATCGCTTCTGCTGGCTGGGGACCTCCATTGTCAGAGGCGTGGATTAGAGCTAGCCAGATAGGAAATTCGTATCCCGGAGGTGGAAGAATCGGCGAACCATACCCTCCTTTGGAATACATGGTCGTTATTCGAGTGTGATCTGGCCCTTCCCAATCAAAAAGTATGGGAACATGGGGCGGGGTTGAGCATGCATTGCAGCCTATATATAGGAAAGATACGCCAGAGGCGACCATAAGAGTTGGAAGTATGCTCGTATGTCCTGGAACATCTGTCATCTTGGCCGCAATGGACCGCCTTCCAAAGCGTCGAGAAAGACGATATGCAGGCAGCATAGCCCTAATATAGTCCTCTACCCCGAATAACTCAGTATGGGTGGTGAAGGGAAGAGCATGCCAGGTTATGTATCCTTCGGCCACCACCCCTTCAAGCTGCTTACCGAGCCTGGTACCTTCGAGCCGTTTAAGAGCATTTTCAAGCGGCCATGCAGGTAGAGTCCAAGTAAAGCGGCGATTAGGCCCAAAATCTTTGCTTTTCTCAATAGCATCGAGTGCCTGCGGAATGAGGTTCCAAGCGAGGTCAGACTGCACATCCTCCATCGTACCAGTAAAACCGTTATCGAAGTGCGTCGAGAAAACGATGAATACTTTCTTGAGTGCCTTACTCATCCCTTGACCGCTCCTGCTGTGAGGCCGCGCACGAAATATCGCTGGAGAAGAAAAAACACCACAAGAGGTATGGACATCGACACGAAAGCACCCGAGGCAAGGAGGTTCCATTCAGAGCCATACTGACCTAAGAGCCCTTGCAGTGCCACCGTAAGCGGAAACTTCTTAGGATTCTGAAGTAACACAAGAGCATTCATGAGATCGTTCCAGACCCACACAAATTGAAAGATTCCGAGAGATGCAATGGCAGGTACCGAAAGAGGGATTACGATCTTGCAGAAAATACTGAATTCGGAATGACCATCTATCCTTGCAGCTTCAAGGAGTTCCTTAGGCAATTCGGCAAAGAAAGTGCGCAGGAGAAAAATAGCAAAAGGAAGTCCATACGCTGTGTGGGCAAGCCATATCGATATCCAACTTCCTGTCATGTGAAAACGGCTCTGCATTCGAAGAACGGGAACCCAAGTTGTCTGAAGCGGGAGGACAAGGATCGCTATCACCGAGAAAAAGACGAAGTTCCTGCCTCTAAAATTCATACAGGCTAGGGCATAAGCCGCCAATGCCCCAAGTGCAATGGGCAAAATAGTGGAAGGAATAGTGATGATAAAGCTATTCAAGAAGTTGGTCGAGAAATTATGTGAGCCAAGGACTGTCGAATAATTTTCTATGGTAAATCTCGGCACAGCAAATATGCGCCACCAGCCGCTGGTGGCAATGTCCGACTGGGGCCGTAGCGATGTTATAAAAAGGCCAAAAGCGGGGATGAACCAAATTAGAGCCAGAGCAATCATTATGATCGTCCTAAGGGCGCGGCCCCATGCGCGGCGGGAAGAAGCGGATCGGCGAGAGAAAGCTATCTGGTGAGCCGAAGCTTGTTGATAAGAGGAAACTTGCGGGCTCATCGGTAACTCTCCTGAGCCTTGATTCTCCTAACCTGGAAAACCATAAAAGGAATAAGGAGAATTAGAAGGATCATGGCTATAGCGCTTCCATAGCCAACTAGATTGTTATTGAACACTTCCCAGTAGAAAGAAAAACCAATTGTGCGGCTCGAGCCCATAGGCCCGCCTCCGGTCATCACGAGAACCAGGTCTACCAGCTTTAAACTGTTGATTATCATCGTTATTGCTACGAATATTATCTGATCCTCTAGCATTGGCAGAGATATCCGCCAGAAGCAGGTCCATGAGCTAGCGCCATCAACTTTGGCTGCTTCAAGAATCTCTCGATCGAGGGACTTGTAGGCTGCCGAAAGGACTGTCATCGAAAGCCCAGTCCATATCCATATTCCAGCCCCAATGAGGGCAATATTTACAATATCCGTCGAGCCCAACCATGGAATTGGCTTTTTGCCTGGACTTATGGAGCTTTTAATAGCATTTAGAAGGCCAATATGCGGGTCTGGGCTGTAGAGAAATCTGAAGATGACGGAGGCTGCAGTGGCAGAGATTATCATCGGGAGAAAAATTAGCGACTTAAAAACCTTCTCTAACTTTAGTCCATCGGCTAGCACTGCAATAGCAAGCCCTATTACCACCGTACCACCCGCAAAGAACAGAATCCACAAAATGTTGTTGATGAGCGCTCCAGAAGGCGGCCACTTAAGGTTTAGAAAAAGGCTATCGCCACCCCCAAGGAGCCGTGCGTAATTTGCAAGTCCCACAAAGCGCTTAGGAGAAAAACCTTGACCACCATAGAAACTCATAATTAGCGTACTCAAACATGGATAAACAAGATACGCGAAGAGGAGAATCAGGGCAGGCGCCAAGAACAACCAGCCCTGGATAGAATCTCGTTTGACCTTCATCTCCTAATACCAAACACCTTGCGGAACAGACCGGCGCAGTCAAGCCGCGCCGGCAAAAAAAGCACCAATCAATAGCATTGTGAGGCAACGCCCTCGAGGTAATTCAAAGCTTCCATATACTTGTCGGGGTTCTTTAGTATGCGCTGTAAAGCTACAAACTCTGCATCGCCACCAACCGCGGGCGGTGCCAGGTCGGAGCCATCGAATACGAAGCTCGTCGCTTGCGTAAGCTGCCTTGCCTCTTTGGAGGTCAGAAGCGGATAAACAGAAAGGTCTACGTTTTTGTTTGGAGACACAACAGCGCCCTTCTTGGCAGATGCCCAGATCGTGTTGGCTTCTTTTCCAGCTAGGAAGCGCATAAGCGAGACAACTTCTGGCCGATTGGAGAAAACTACGGCAAGATCACCACCGCCTACAACCGGTTTGCCCAATTTTGGATCAATCGAGGGGAAGTCGAAGAAATCGTAATCTTTGCCAGGCGTAAGGTTTGGAAAATTCTGTGCAGCAAAGGACGACATAAAGCCACCTTCATAGTACATTTCTGCTGCGGCATTCGGCCTGAGTACTTCATTGAATCCATCGATGAAGCCAGTTGAAAGTGCGCCATCCGCTCCTCCCGCGAGCTTCTTTTCCGTAGGCGTTACAAGCTCTATGAAACGCTTTATCGCTGTAACTACAGTAGGATCAGTCCACTTCACCTCATGAGTCACATGGAGCTTCATATACATGTCTGGACCAGCCGTTCTCACATAGATATTTTCGAACCAATCGGTAAGAGTCCATCCATCTTGAGCTCCAATGGCGATCGGCTTCTTCCCTGCAGCGACATATTTGTCCGCTATCTTGAGTAGATCTTCCCATGTATCAGGCGTTTTGACTCCGAGGCTGGCGAAAGATGCAGGTTTGTACCAGAATGTGCTCTTCGAATTGGCCTTTACAATAAGCCCATAGAACTTGCCATCCACCGTCCCTAGGTCGATCCAAGCCTTTCCGTAGTTAGCATCGAGCAAAGAAGTGGGGAGTATGTCGTCCTTCTGACCCTGATTGAGGGGAGTGAGGACCCCCTGGCGAGCATAATTGGCTACTTCGCCAGGCCGCGGAAGAATTGCAATGTCTGGAGGATTGGAGCTTGCAACGCGCGATTTAAGGACAACAGTCGAATCTCGGTTACCCTCATAGGAATAAGGGATTCCTGTTTCCTCCGTGAATTTATCCAGCACCTCGCGTAAACCCGCCTCCTCATCGCCACCCCATGTGGCAAGAATTGTTACTGGCTTAGTCGAGGCTGTGGCACTCTTGCCCTGTGCCCATGAGCTGAAGGCCACTAACAACATTAATAAAATGACTAATGTTCGTTTCATTCCGAACCTCCTTTCCTGCATCCTGGCTCAAAGGCCTACGATGCGGATAGCTTTAGAATATACCATAATATGGAAGTTGTCAAATGGATATTATATATTATATTATGATATACCATTTAGAGATTAGGTGGATTGGCCTCGAATAAGATCCGCTGGAATGTAGACCTTCGAATTTTCTTGCCCATTTCCTAAAATTTGGGCGTGAACGATATCGAGAGCTTTTTGTCCAATCTCATATTCGCGCTGCTTGAGGTGAGTAAAAGACGGTGGCAGATAGCAATTCGTAGGACAATCAAAACAGACTATCGCAATATCCTCTGGTACCTTTAGGCCCAGGCTACGAGCTGCCTCGCGTACAAGAAGAGCGCCTTCATACTCGACAGAGAAGACAGCATCGATATCAGGGTGCGCAGAAAGGTACTCACGCATCTGGGAAAGATTAGCCTCGGCCTGCTCACAAGAAATGGTTCCATAGCGGAAGCTATCCACATAGGTTGTCCATAGGTCAGTATCTAAGGGTAGACCATGCTCAGCCAGGGCTTCAACGAATCCCTCGCGTCTTTCCTCGATGGCTGAGGTATCCTTTATCGGGCCCGAAACAAAGGCGATACGCTGCCGTCCAATATCTATAAGATGGCTGACCCCAATCTTTGCCGCCTCCGTGTTATTGGTTCCCACGAAAGAAGCTGCAAGACCTCGAAGCCGGCGGTCCACGAAACTCATCGGCCTATGCTCGAGGACGAGCCTTAACACTGATGGATTATAGTTCTCTCCATGCACAGGCAGCACTATGATACCGTCGACATTCATCTGGCTTAGATGTTTTATTGCCTTCTCCTCCAGCTCAGGTCGGTCGAGCGTACGGCATAAGATGAGCCCGTACCCGAGTTCCCTACACCTGTCTTCTATTCCAAAGAGAAGGCCAAGTCCGAATGTTTCGGAGAAATCAGGCATTATAAGGCCAATGTTCTTGCCTAAAAGACCAATGTCTGCCCTTTTTGCAGCTATTTCTGGCCGAGCGACGAAAGAGCCCTTGCCTGGAAAACGCTCGATGATTTTATTCCCCGCGAGGAGTTCGAGGGCATGCTTGCTCGTTATGCGGCTTACAGAAAAACGAGAAGACAACTCCTTTTCAGAAGGCACCCGGTCGCCAGGCAAAAGCCTGCCGCTGCTTATGTCGGCAAGAATTGAATCGTAAATCCTTCGGTACATTGGCTGGGCGCCTTGATCATTGTTCATTTTCATAAGTCCTCGAGAATTGATATATCATTTTATATCAATAGTCAAGGCAAGGAGATTAATAGAGCTCAATCTTGGAACTTCACAAGCATCTAATTAAGACAGCCACGAAGCGAATAATCTCTTGAGCCACATTGCTATTTCTACGAATGATTTTTATGAAGGGTTGAATAAAAAAGCCTGGCGACGACCTACTCTTCCACCGATTGGCAGTACCATCGGCGTTGGAGGGCTTAACT
>MWDY01000005.1 GCA_002070755.1 Spirochaetes bacterium ADurb.Bin110
GAATTTCATGGCAAGCCACAAGAGCGAGTCTGTGCTATAAGGAGATAGCGCTGCGATCTGCTCCGAGGCCAATGTCTCGAGGCCATAATCCAGGGATTGGCCTATGAAATCGAGCACATCCTTGAGTTTTCCATCGTCGACGGCCGACTCTATAGAGTTTTGGCAAAGGCCTGCAACTGCAGATTCGAGATCGAAATCGGTTCCAAGTATAGGGAGATTGGCAAGCAGCGGTGGTTCGATGCCCAATCGCCATGATGCAAGTGTGCGATAGTGCTCTTCGATTCCTCCATCTCGAATAAGCATTTCGTAGTAAAAATTTGCGCTATTCAGAGCCAAATCGACATTCGCTCGGCCTGTCTCGAAGAGCCTTCCTGAGATATAGAGCAAGGGCCCGCGCATAGCACCCGTCAATTTCTGGCTCATGAGAGTGCAGAGCCGAACTACATCATTCCATGCTCCTTCTCGAAGCAATTGGCGCATGTATTCCGATGCGATATCCTCGAAATAAGAAGGGCTTTTCCAGAGAGCCGCGGCTTGCGAGAGCGCAGAGATTTCGAGGGCGCGCTTTGCATGCAATGCATTTGCGTCTTCTTCCCCGAGATCATCGAGGATTGTACCCGTTGCCGCAATCGATTTCATTGTGATATCCAGCCAATACCATAGCGCAGAGTCCGAATCTTCGGCGGAAAAGGAGATAGGTACCAGCTCGATGAAGAGGCTTGCGGCAGTTTGATTCTGTTCCAGTCCTTGATACATTCTCGCTAAGTGAAAGGCCATGACCCAGGAATTCTCAGAGGGAATTTGTTCGCGGTCTAGCGGAGGCAGTTGGGGCTTCGAGTCTGGTTTGTCCTTGGTACTTGGGAGCTCTTTATTGGTATTCTTTTGGGTGGCGATCTCAGCATCTAGCCCAGAATCAGCCTCAGCATGCGATTCATTATTTACTTCAGTATTTTCGTTAGCATGCGGCTCATTACTTACCTCAGTGTCAGACTCAGCATGCGGCTCATTACTTACCTCAGCATCTGGCTTAGCATGTGCCTGACCATCTACCTCATTATCTGCCTTAGCATCTACTTCAGTCTCTGAGCTTGCCTCACTATTTCTTCCACTATAGACTCCTTCGCTGTTAACGATAGGAAGATTCAGCGTTTCAGAGAAGAAGGCAATGCCTTCTTTCCAGGCTCCTGCGCCATAAAAGCTGCGTCCAAGTTCGGTTATCCACTGGCGCATGGTATCGGGTGCAGAGAAGGCAGGCAGAATAGGCAGGGCATTGGCTACAGCCTCGGCATAATTTTTTTCGGTGGCCGCCGCTCGGAATAGGGCAAGATATGCAAGATTCTGAGGCACATTTGGCACCGCCGCATAGAGCCTGTAGATCTTGGCGATATAGCTGTCAGGTGTTCGAGTTCTGATGTATGGAGGGCCATTTGAGGCCCATGAGTAATCCTGCATCGATGCCCGAGCGTTGTATTCCATCCAGGAGAGCTCTGTGGAGCGGTTTTTGGCTGCAGATGGCATGGTTTTGGATATTTCGGCTACGATATTAATGGCATCTTGCGGCGAATTCTGCGCCATAAGGCAATCATAAAGGCTGCGATAGATGTTCCAGTCGGGCCCGAATGCTTGAATCCACTCTCGCGCTATAGCAGCGGCTTCGTTAAGTCTTTTTTGGCCGGATAAGAGCTTGAGCAAAGATTTTCCTGCCTCTTGACCCGCTGGATTCTTTGCGAATCGAAATGCGATCTCATACATCCATTCTAGGAGTTCTTGCTGATCTTCCGCGAGAGCTATTTTTTGCTCTGAAGCTTGGGTGCGCATTTTCTCGGCCGCAAAGAAAAAACCCGATGGGTCGGAGGGATCGGTCAATATTGGGAGAAAAAGAGGCGGAGGCAAGGAAGGCACAATCTCAAGATTTTTTGAAGGCTCAGGATCTAAGATCTCTGGGGGCATAGATTCCGGAGTTTTTGCCATCTCGGGTTCCAAAATCGAGGCAGATTGAGGAGCCTCTGGCTCGCTGGTGGGAAAAGTCTCTCCCGAGCTCTCAGAATAGGACGCATCTGGATCGAAAGCGCCAAGTGGGAGAGTCGCTGCTGTCCCAAAAATGAAAGAAAGTATCAGAACAACCAGGATGGTCTTAGAAAAAAATCGCAGATTTCTCATCCTTTTTACAGCGCACCGTAATCCATTATAAGCGACATTGCGTATGTAATGATCTCCATATCGAGCTCATCGGCGCAGTCGGAAACCAGATCGCGCAGCTCTCGCCACTCGGAGAGCGTGAGAGGTGTTCCATCGTATTGCTGGAGGAGTACACTGCTATAAGTCGCTATGACCAGAGGCCCACGCAATGAGTTGGAGCTAAGTTTTTCTGCAGCGAGTCCAATCATTATCTCGATTACCGATCGCGGGAGAGTGGATAAAGCTTGTTCTATTGCTCTCGAGAGTTCCTTCGGCGTCCATGCTCGCGTCGATAAAATATTGAGCGCGTCTAGGAGGTCATTGATGGTTTTAATTTCTGGCTTCATGGCAAAATCTCCTGCTAGTCATCAATATTATCGACAAGCCAGTACATAGGCTCAACCTAGACAATCAAGAAAGAACAAATACTAGGATAGCAGCGTCATATAGCGCATGTCCAAGCGCAAGAGAGTGTATTCCATAACCGCGAAATCGCAGGCTTGTGTATAGAGCAGCCAGTGCTCCGGCGAATGCAATCCCGACAATTCCCTGTACATAGTGAGAGATCGAGAAGATAAGCATCGAGACGATGGATGCGGTATTTAGAGCTGTGCCAGCTTCCGTAAGCGCATCGATAAGGAAGAATCGGAAGAATAGTTCTTCCGCGTAACCCACCGAAATGCTCGAAAGCAGCAAAAATGGAAGAAGAGATAATATCGATCTTTGCGGCAAAAATTCGAAGATAGGATTCGATAGCTTGCCAAGCCACGCCGCCAATGCCCCTACAGCTGCGCATCCGAGACTAGAGAATGTCACTAAAAAAGCTCTGGTGATTTCTTGTTTCGTCGGAAGGTGCAAGAGTACCTTTTTCCAATCATTGTTTGCGAAAATCGATAGTTGAGAAGAGACATAGAGCATAAATCCGATTCTAATACTATTTTTTAGAAAGCTAAGGATAAACCAAGCGGTTGAAAATGCCGTTGGTTCGGGTATTCCAAGGATAATATCAGCCCAGACGGTCGCATAGACGAAAAGAATCGTTCCATAGGCGGAAATTCGCTTGGGAGAAAGGTCGATCATGTTATTGACTCAACACTACTACGAATCGTGTTCTCTGTCATCGCATTTTGAAGCAAAAAGTGAATTTCCATGCGTATTGATAAAGAGAGAAACGAGGTGGGGAGTTTGTTCCTTAAGTGTCTTAGATGCACTAGAGTGCGAATGCGGATTTTGTGGCGCTATAGTCTGCAAAAGGTGCCTGCTAGCTGTTTTACAGCGCTTGGATTGTGGATTGGGCTTGGCTTGAAGGCCATTGGATTAGACAGCCTTAGAATGGGCTCGTATTCCAGAATAGGTTCAGGTAGTTTACAGCTAGTGCTTGCTTTCGTCTTGAATGCATTTGCGTTGGCCTGGTTGGAGTTCATTGGCATAAGTGGAAAATGCATAGGAGCAAAACAGAGCTTTGAAATCATCTCGGCTCCATTTACAAGAAACATCAAAAGCAAGTTTTTGTTCTGGAGCGCCTTATCAATGGGTCTTGCGCTCAGCGCAGGCGTGCTTCGATTTCAAGATCAGGAAGCGAGTTTTTTTGCCCCAGCGGAACAGGCAACAGCGGCATCTAAAGAGGCGACCCCTGCAGTGCAGACGCCAGCAATAGCGGCGCTGGCAGCGCCAGCTCCAGCATCCACTACCCCTGCAGCGCCAGTTCTGGCAGCAGCCCCTATAGCAGCCGTAGCAGCGCCGACCTACCTGCGAATCGAGGCGCTCGAAGGAGTGCTCGTCTTGGATTCGCAGACCACAGCGCGAAAGAACCGTATGCTTACACTCAAAGTACAGGCGGCGGAATATGTCGGACCAAATATGCGCATCCGCAGCGATTGGAAGCGGCCATTGTTCTCTCAAGTCATGTTCTCAGGCGCAGGCGCTCGATTTTGTGCTGGCAGCCTGATTCGCGCGGAGTCGCTTAGAACTGGCGATTTTTTATGGGTCGATGCGTCCAAGCTGAAGTGGAAGGGTTGGGCCTCTGGCCCCGCAAGGTTTCGGGCAATCGTTACAGGTCGTTTTGCCGAGAGCATCTCGATAGCAGCAGGCAAAGCAGGCGCCCTTGCCCAGGCCTTACTCCTAGGAGTTAAGGATGAGCTGGACAGCGAGTTCAAAGAGCTCTTTCAGGCTGCAGGCTGTGCGCATCTTCTTGCGCTCTCGGGCCAGCACCTCTCGATAATCTGCGGGCTCGTGTCTCTTCTTGGTCGACGCATTATCCGAAAAGAAAAGATGGTGCGGAGGCTATCCTTGGCTTTTGCTTGGTTTTTTGTATGGCTTGCTGGGCCTGGACCCTCACTATTGAGATCTGTCTTTATGCTTAGCTGCGCGGAGATAGCCAGAGAAATGGATAGACCGCAGTCGGGTTTTGCGCTTCTTTCGCTGGCATCGCTGCTGCTCGCTCTGTTCAACCCAGGTTCGATCAATTCTCTTTCGAGTATTTATTCTTTTAGTGCTATGGCGGGACTTATGGCATTTAGTGCCCGATTTTTGATTATTCTAAGGCATTGGCTGCCAGATTCGCTAGCTAGGGCATTTTCGGCATCTTTAGCTGCTGTATGTGGAACTGCTCCAGTATCGCTTTTGACATTTGGAACCTTCATTCCTGCTGGTATCTTTGCAGCGACGGCTGCTGCGCCGGTCATGCTTGTTTTTATGTGGATCGCTTTGGCTGGCGCACTTTTAGCAATTTTTTTGCCTGTTATAGTGCGGATAACTGCACCATTATTGGAGGTCTTGCATTCTGTTCTTGCATGGATTCTTGCATCGGGCGCGGCTTTCCCTATCTTCAAAGCAGGTATTGCGCCAATAGGCAGGATCCTTGCCTCTTTACTCATTGTTTCGCTTATTGCTCTGATTTATGCTATTCCATGGGTGAGCTGGAGGAAATCGCGGCAGAAAACCAAAGTGCTTCATCAGCGCACATCATTTTTGGGCTTAAAAAGCATGCTTATTTTGTTAGATCCACCAGAATAAGACCCAAAGCATGCTCATGATGCTCGAATCTGCCAAAATGATATCGATAGGGCAGAGAGCTTAAGAATTGGAGCTTAGATAAGTCTATGAGCCAGGATAAACTGAATTACGATTCTCCCGCTTCGATTCGGGCTTTTCTCGAGCAGAATGGGCTTGCCGTTAGCAAGCGTCTAGGACAAAACTTTCTCATAGACCGCTCGGTGCGCAACCGCATTGTAAAAGCACTAGAGTTAGAAGAGGGCATGCAGGTATGGGAGATTGGCCCTGGTATCGGCGCAATGACTATCTTTCTTCTCGAAGAAAGAGTACGACTCACAGCCTTCGAAATTGATTATGGATTTGTGAGGGTACTCAAGAGCCTTTTTTCAGAACATGAAAATTTTTGTATTGTAAAAGGGGATGTATTAAAAACATTGTGTTCACAGAAGGACTTGCCTGCGCGTATATTTGGAAATCTACCATACAATTCTGCATTTGCTATCATTTCAGATATTCTTGAGATGGAATTCTTGCCGCAGCGTATGGTTTTTACTCTTCAAAAAGAGGCCGCACACCGAATGATAGCCGGTCCAGGGACAAAGGATTATTCCTCGCTCAGCGTGCTTTGCACTTTGGTATGCGATGTTCGCATTCTTTTCGATATTGGCTCAAGTGCTTTTTGGCCGAGACCACGAGTGACAAGCTCAGTCATTCAGCTTATTCCGAAGAATACCTTGATATCCAAGATATCAGCCTCGGAGCGTAAGGATTTTTTGGATTTTGTGCGGGCGGCTTTTTCTTCTCGAAGGAAAACGCTGCGAAACACCTTAGGCTTTTGGATTAAGCAACACTCTCCTTTTTTAGACGAAGCGAAAATCGATAGGCAATTGCAAGGAATTCTCGAGGAGCTTGGAATCGAACCTTCTATCCGCGCGGAGGCTCTTACACCAGACGAGCTTTTTGCAGTATATAGAAAATTACAGTATAGATAAACGCCTCCTACTTCTTGCTGAGATTAGCGTAATTCTCTATCATATTGGCAAGATGGCTGAAGAAGTAAAGCTTAGCGTGGTCGATGAGGAAGAAGTAGATACCGTAATCGGCTCCGAGATAGAATTCGAGGGAGATATCGAATCCTCGAAATCCCTGATGATAAAGGGGAAAGTGAGCGGCAATATCAATTGCAATGCCGAACTATATATCACCGAGCAAGCCGAGGTGCGATCGACAATTCATGCGGCAACAGTTGTGATTCGTGGAAAGGTGTATGGTGATATCAGTGCTGATTCCCTTATTGCCGTGCTCGATTGGGGGCATGTAGAAGGGCGCTTGGTTGCTCCAGACATCTATCTTTCGCCAAATTGCTTTTTCAAAGGGACAACGGTTATCGCCTCATGATCTGGGCAGCCAATAAGACAGCCAGGATGACTGGCAGAACAGTTGCTTTCGAATTGCTTTTTCTCTTTGTTCTGATTTCGGGGCTCTTTTCCCAGGCTGCATCTTCTTCGATAAATGTCCCGTCTGGCATGACGGGCTCTGACCTGCTCCGCATGAGCCAAGAAGGAAAGCATAATGATGTCGCTCTTCTTGCCCCACAGGCAATCAAGAAAAATCCTCAAGATGTCGATGCTTACATAGGCCTTGCGTGGAGTCTCAATGCCTTAAAGGAATACGCAAAAGCCAAGGATATAGCACAGCGAGGCTATGCTATGTTCAAGGATCCGCGCCTTGTCCAAGCATTAGGCGAAGCTCAATATTATCTTGGCGAGAACGAAGCTGCGCTCGCAAATCTTCAGGAATATCTAGCTAAATTCCCCGAAGGAAGTAAGTCTGCTCTTAGCTTTTATCTGTGCGGTGAGCTTTTTGTGCGGATGGTCAAATTCAACCATGCGGATATCGCGTTCAGTACTGCCTTGCAGTATAACCCCAGCAATGCCCGATGGTGGGCGCGCCTTGGGTGGGTAAGAGAAAAAACCTCGCGCTACCTTGCTGCCCTGAAGGCATACGACCAGGCTGTAAGTCTAAATCCAACCCTAGAAGACGCTCTGACTGGAAAATCGCGTATGCTAGCTAAGATTGAGGATTGAGGGCGGGGGAAATTTCGAATGGCAGTTTTGCGTGTAGCATTTCAAACTCTAGGCTGCAAGCTCAATCAGCTTGAGACCGAATCCATTGCGGATAAATTTCTGGCTGTGGGTATGGAGATTGTCCCATTTCATGATGTTGCCGATCTCTATATCGTGAATACTTGTACGGTGACCTCCAAGGCCGAGCAAAAAGCGCGGCATGACATTCGTGCGGCCCTATCAAAGTCTCCACGCACAATCGTTGTGGCGACAGGCTGCTATGCGCAAATGGACTCCAATGAGCTCTCCTCGATAGATGAACGGGTCGTCGTTATATCGGGAGATATGAAAGCTTCGCTTCTTTCTCTTCCTCAATGGCTTTTGGATAATTGGCAAGGCCATGGTGAACTTCTCCATGCTGTGCTCGAATGGCACGACGAGGTTCTAGCTGCGGCGAATGGATCGGAGGCGCTGTCGAATGAATCGGGCAAAATCAATACAATAGACCTGTCCTGGCGCAATCGCTTTGCGTTCCACCCAGATCGATTCCTTATGCATTCTCGTCCTGCACTCAAAATTCAGGATGGGTGCAACAATCGCTGCTCTTATTGCCGTGTGTGTCTTGCTAGGGGTCCTTCAGTATCCTTACCAGTTGACGAAGCGCTATCTCGTATTATCGATCTCGAAAAAGCCGGCAAGGCAGAAGTTGTTCTTACAGGGGTCAATCTTGCTCAGTATCGATCTAGCGGGCTCGATTTTCCAGGTCTTCTAGCATCGATGATAAAAGAGACGAGCTCTATCAGATTTCGCATATCGAGTTATGAGCCACAGAACATCGATGAAGCCTTTCTTGCGACTTTTGCTAATCCGCGAGTGCGCCCTCACTTGCATCTTTCCGTACAATCGGGCTGCACTGAGACACTAAGGCGCATGGGAAGGCCGTACTGCGCTGAAGATGTCAGACAGGCAGTGAGGAATCTGCGTTCCATGCGCGCGGATCCTTTTCTCGCCGCGGACATCATAGCGGGTTTCCCTGGAGAAAATGAGTCTGAGTTCGAGAGCACTATGGAACTATTATCTCAGCTCGATTTCGCTTGGATACACGCTTTTCCCTTTAGCCTAAGGCCCGATACACGTGCCGCAAGTATGAAGCCGCGAATCCCTGAAAGAATCGCAGGAGAGAGGGTGAAGCGACTCCTTGGCCTTGCTCGCCAAGGGAAAAAGGCCTATGTGAATCGATGGATTGGCAAATGCGTAGAGATGGTAATCGAGCATGAGGGGCGCAGAATAGAGAATTCGCATGCTAGGTTAATTGTAGGTACGACCGAAAATTATCTCAAGGCTATGATTAAAGCATCGGAGAGTGTATCATCCAGTACAATACCATGCCGCTCGGGGGATTCCGTAAAGGTAGTATTGCATAGCATGAGCGATGGCGCATCGACGGATGGGGGAGTAGATGCGCTGGCGACAATTGCGCAAAAATAATACCGCTAGAGGGACAGCTCTATTTAAGCGTTGCGATTTTTTCTTCTTGATTTATAGCCAAATTGAGCTAAAATATGTTATGTAGAGTTTAGACGAGATCGCATGAATGATAAAAAGGAGGTATTTATGCGAAAAAAATATGTTGCATATTGTGCACTATTCATAGTAGTTTCATTGCTCTTTTTGGGCTGTGACGCGCTTATAAGCAATGCGTATAAGAGCCTAGGTTTGGGTCAGCCTGATCCAGAGAAAATTGCACAGAATAATGCTGATGTCATAATTGAGGAATCTGGGATTACCTCAGCGCAAGGGCTTTCGTCAGAATATGTCAAGAAAATAGCAAAAGACGATCAGGCAAAAGAGGCAGTCCTGGGGAAGCTTGGTGATGTTGTCGATTCTTCTAGTGCAACTAAAGAAGAAAAACAAGCAGCACAAGCACTTATTATAGACGTCAAATTGTCTAGTATTGATGCGGACATTGTTGCAAAAAATGTTAACCTTGTCATAGGGGATTTATTGAACACGGCTCAAGAAGGTCAGGAAGTGAAACCAGCAGACATCATTGATAAAATCTTGCCAGCTGAACTATCGAACGATGAAGGCAAACTAGCCAAATTCATAGACGACCTTGCGGCGCTTGGTAGTGATGTCGACACGTTTGCACAAATAATTGATGAAAGCGATAAGATACCTGCAGAAGGGCTAGATATTGCAACGATTGCTCAGACCGCAGCTATAATCAAATTTGTAGACATTTTAGAACCTGCTCCTGGTATCTCTAGCCCCGGCGAAGCGGTTGCCAAAGCCGTAATGGATTGGAAAGTTGATCCAAAAGCGGATGTGAGCCAATATTTTGCAGAAGAACCAGATTTCGAATCGCTTAAGGATGATCCAAGTCTGGCAACCTTATTCGAAGCTTCTGGCATCGATCTAGAAAGTCTGTTTGGTGAATCAAATAGCAGCGAAGGCTCGTCTACCTGAAGCCAAGAGCCTGGAAATAAAGGAGCAAATAAATGAAACGAAAAGCGATATTCATTATATTACTGATTCTTGCAATCTTTGCGGCCTCTGCTCAGACTGCCCTAGAGTTCACGGAAGTCATTCCTAAAGACGCTCGAACTATGGGTATGGGTGGCGCTTTCCGCGTCTTCAGCCAGGGTTATTCGAGTTTTTTTGGCAATCCTGCGGGATTTGCAGGGGCTAACAGCTCGCTAACGCTCACAGATCTCAGTGTTTGGGCTTACCTTGCGCCAACAACACAAAATGTGGAGCGCGTAAAAAGTATCATTGATGGAAGCGCTACTGATTCTGACATTCTAGGATATGCCGCCGATTGGATAATTAGCAATAATGGCTTTGGTGCTGGTCTTTCACTGGGGGGCGGCTGGGTAGGCAAGAAGGGGATCGCCATAGGAGTGACTCTAGTCTCAGATGAGGTTGTAGCTGGAAGTTCTCTTCTTGGGTCGAAGCTGGTAAGTGCAACTCAGCTGAACGGTATTTTAGGCTATGCCTATCCGTTTAATATTGGCCCTGTGTCTCTCAGAATTGGCTTGGATGGCCGAGCTTTCTATCGCGTGCAGTCGGACCCTGTGACAGGGTTGCCTTTCAGCACAATACTAAATGATGTATTGAACGATAATTTTACAGCTTCTACCATTACATTATTGGGTGGGTATGGTTTTGCAGCCGATGTCGGATTAGTTGCTGGAATAGGACCAGTTATGTTGGGCCTAAGTGCTAGGGATTTTGGTTTAGAGTTCAAGGTTGGCAATTTTACTGCTCAAAACATAATCGATGACAACATCAAGGCATTTCCTCTTTTGGGGACAACAGCAGCTAAACTCAATCCTAGCTATGCAGCAGGGCTGGGTGTAAGGCTTTTCGAAAATGGCAAGTTCGAGCCAAGCATCTATACAGAGCTGGAAAATCCGCAGAAGCTCTTTTCTAGCAGTGATATTATCGCCAGTACACTAGCATCGCTACATGCAGGTGCACAAGTGCGACTGCTACGCTTTATTACTGTGCGCGGCGGACTCAACAAGGGTTGGTATAGCTTGGGAGCTGGCATAGACCTTTCGTTTTTGGAGCTAGATGCTGCAATCTTCACTGAAGAATTGGGACTTTATCCGGGAGACAAGGGGAGGAGCGGTATTTCGGTGCAAGTTGGGATAAGATTTGGCCGTTAATAATAAATATTGTTCCTGATCGTAATTATTGCTGATAGATTCCAAGAGGAATAAAATTGGCTTAAAAAGCCATTTAAGAAGACTTTCAGAGAGAGACACTTCCAAAAAGCCATCAGGGTCCAAAAGCTGATGGCTTTTTTTTTGGAATTCGGCGTATGGTACAGCGATTTCGTTCCGATACTTTAAGAAAAGATATAGGTTTATACTAAAGGAATGATCATTGAAGCTGCGCCAAAAGACTCTAGCATCTATTATTTTGCTTATTACGTTTAGCTCGATTACTGTATTTGCTCAGACATATTTGACGAATCTCCTTCCCAAGAATGCACGTTCTGTGGCATTAGGTGGATCATCACTTTTATTTACCAAAGGCTGCGATGCTCTATGGGGAAATCCAGCTGGATTAGCGGGTAAGAAATCGTTGACTCTTTTCGATTCGTCTACATGGGCTTACATAATGCCAACACCGCTGAATATTCAGAATCTCGCGGCAATCCTAGACAAGCAGAAAAACCAAGAAGAGATCACATCTATTCTTGATAATCTTGTTGCAGAGAATGGATTTGGAGGTGGCGAATACCTCCAATTTGGCTGGATTAGCGATGGTTTTGGCATAGGTATCGACTCAGTGACAGATGCCATAGCAACAGGTAGCGGGCTTGATGATTCTGTCTTAAATGCGAGGACTCAGATAAACGCGGTGTTTGGAATGGGTTGGCTTACACATCTTGGACCTTTTGAGAT
Source organism: Spirochaetes bacterium ADurb.Bin110 (assembly GCA_002070755.1). The sequence goes on from MWDY01000005.1 coordinate 11,657, forward strand.
AACCCTTGGGGCAAATGTGCGTGGTTTCTATAGAATGGATACAAGCTCAGATGGATGGGCTTTTAAGCCTCTTTCAAAGGCCCTGGTGTCGAACGCCGACATTTACTCTGTTATCCAATCGGATAAGTTGATAGGAGGATTTGGCTTTGCAATAGATGCTGGTGGAACTCTCTCTTTCGGACCTTTCTCCCTCGGTTTTATGGTGAGGGATCTGGCAGACAGATTCGCCATGAAGGAATCGAGTATCAAAGAGATTGCCGATACCTATATGGTTCCCATGGGAGGGCTCAACTTCTATGCGATTTCGCCGATCTATACCTTTGGTTTTTCACTGGCGCTCGATCAAGATTCCCTTTTGCCAGTCTTGCTATTTGTCGAAGCTGATGATCCGTTATCGCTTTTTTCTCTTTTATCGAGCAATATCGAAGAAATACCTTCAAAAATGCATTTTGGCCTTGAAATAGGAATATTGAAGTTTTTCGCCCTGCGAGTTGGCTTTAATCAAGGTTGCTTTTCTGCTGGAACCGGTTTCCATTTGCTTTTCCTGGATTTGAATGCTGCAATGTTTACCGAGCCAGTGAATATTGCGGGCAGCGAAATCAAGCGCAGTGGCGTTATGCTGCAGGGAGCTAT
>MWDY01000006.1 GCA_002070755.1 Spirochaetes bacterium ADurb.Bin110
AATATGTTGAATCGCCTTGTCGTATACTTAGGCTGGCACAATTATGAAAAACATTACAGGATTGCTAAGCATATCATTCTGACGCATGCTGAAGTAGCTGGTATTGAAAGAAATGAGATTTGCAAGGCTAGAGAATCACAGTTCAAAGAGCGTGCATTTCTAAGCAGAATAGGATTGTCGATTCTTGAAAGAAGGCTATGGCTTAGGAGTTTCTCAACTCCACTTAAGAGAAAAGCTGAGTATGTGCCTTTCTATGCTTATGCATGAAAAACACTCCTAGCAGATTGCCAAAGCAATATACACAAGGTTCGTAGCAGTATTAAAAGCTCCATCTGCTACTCTTGGAGAACACTGCTATCGTATCAATGCAATTCATGCCATATAATATTGATGGAGGTTGCTATGAAAAACTTCACGTGGTACACACCGACAAAGGTGATCTTTGGCACGAGAATTCTCGACCAGTTGGGCAAAGAGGCATCGCTGATTGGAAAGCGAGCTCTTTTTGTTTACGGAAAACAGAGCATCAAGCGCAGCGGCCTTTACGAGAAAGCGGTAGCTCAGTTGCGCAGCGCTGATATCGAATTCGTGGAACATGGCGGCGTACAACCGAACCCGATTATCTCGCATGCCCTTGAAGGTGCACAAAAAGTAAAGGAACATGAGCTTGAGATGATCATCGCAGTTGGTGGCGGCAGTGTGATCGATGAGGCAAAGTCGATAGCTGTCGCTTCCTGCAACGAAGAGCCGCTTTGGGACTTTTATCTGCGCAAGGCTATTATCAAGAATGCATTACCCATAATTGCGGTTCAAACCCTTCCAGCTACCTCTTCGGAGCTGAATCCTACCTCGGTTATGACCAATGACGCGACTGAAGAGAAATTTTCCTTCAGTTCCGAACTGGTTTTCCCAAAACTGTCGTTTCTCGATCCATCGCTCACATTGGATATACCAATCCAATATACGGCCTATGCATGCACAGATATCCTTTCGCATATGATGGAGGGCTATTTTACAGCAAGCGAGGATTCTCCTCTTCAAGATGGAATTGTTGAAGGAACCTGCAGGGCTGTAATGGGTGCTCTTGATACAGTGATGATACAGCCAAGAGATCTCAAGGCTCGTTCTACCATAATGTGGGCAGGGGCGCTTGCTTGGAATGGTCTTTTTGTTGCAGGCGTAGAAGGGGCTTCGACTCCAAATCACATGCTAGAACACCCCTTGAGCGGGCTCTATGATCTGCCACATGGGGCAGGTCTCTCAATCGTCATTCCTGCATGGCTCAAATACATGAAACCACACATTGCGCATCGAATTGTGCTATTCGGAGAACGCATTCTGGGCATGGGAGAGTCTCTGAGAAATAAGGCGGCTCTCGATGCGGCCGACCTTGTCATCGAAGATCTGGAAGGCTGGTATCGCCATATTCATACTCCGATCCGGCTCCATGAAGCAGCAATCGAAAAGCTCGATATCGAAGCATGCACAAAACAGGCTCTTTCTTTGAGTAAGTTATGGAATGTGCCTGGCTACAAAGATTCCGATATCCGAGCGATATATGAAATGATGGCCTAATTTTGCTCCAACATTGCCTAATGCCATCTCTAGAATAGAAAAGGTTAGGCCAGGGGCTCTTTTTGCGTTTTGTAATCATAATTATAGTCCTGCGGCTAGCCCTACAGAAAACTTGAATGGCTGCCCACTTGCCTTATCAGCTTGGAAGGCCCACGCCGCTTCCAGAGTAAGATGCATATGGGTCACAGCCGCAAGGCCTGAAAGTAAAGCACAGTCGAAATCGGCCTGGAGAAAAGCCGAACTCAAAAGGCAAGGCGCATTGTCGATCTCAAGGCCAGCACCGCGCAATCCTGAACTCATCGATATTCTTCTTAGTGCAAAAGAAGGCGCAACAAGATGGCTCATAATCCAATTTAGCTCTAAAGAAAAGAGCCTTGCTTTTATCTCTCCATAGAGGTACCAAGAAGAAAGCTCCGAGCAAGCTTCGTATTCCTTATATGCAGGATATGGAATATCGGCTACTGAGAACTCATAGCTTCCTGCATATTCCAGATATCGAGCTGCTGGCGAAAAAGCCACCCCTCCGGTGGGAGTCCAGGCTCCATAAATGGAAGCGCCTATTCGATCCGCAATTGTCGATTCTCCCAAATAGATCGATCCCGATATGGAAAGACCTCCAAAATTCGATGAATTAGCCCCTTCATATTCGATTCCGCTCTTGAGCGAAATACCGGAAGGATTGTAGGGTGGCTTATAAGAAGAAGAAAGGCTGTCGAAATCGACTCCTGCCCCCGCTACCCATGCGCAATAATCCGGCACTAGATAGAATAAGCCTTGTTCTGAATATTTTTTCTGCACGCCTCCGTATCTAGCATGGATCTCTGTAGAAATACTCCTAAATGTAGGCATAAGGGCATGTCCCCAGTGCAGCGCTCCTTCAAAAGCAGATATGCGCGCAACAGGAAAGGCAAAGACTCCTTGGTCCCAGGCACTGAGCTCGAAGCTCCAAGCCCCAGCGCCCAGCTGGAAAGCAATACTTGTAGCTGGTTTTGCAATGAGGAAATCCCATCCAGCAAAGGCTGACCATGAAAGGCGTTCGGTAAGATCCGTCGCTATGAAATCTATTCCTAGCACTGTGCCATCAGCATAGGGGATTCGACTTGTCTCGAAGATTGCGGGAAAGAGGGTAGATCGCTTTTGTGCTGCTTTGGCTTTGGAAGGCTCTAGGGAAAGCTCTGAGGAAAGCCCTGGCTCGGGTTGTACTTCTTCACTGCCCTCTAAATGGGCTGACAGTTTTCTCGTTTCCCGAGAATAGCTCTCTATCCATGCCGTCGGCGAAATCCAGCCAATGGACTCAGAATCAAAATACTGATCAGGAGTCTCGATCTCATCCCTAAAATTCGAAATATCTAGAAGAAGAAGGCGCGATTGTCCGTTTCCTATTGATGCTCTATAGACAAGGTGAGAAGCATCTATGAAAACGGGCATATGAACACCACCCGCAGGACTTTTCCTGGTTATTGCAAATCGCCAAAGCCCATTGTTCTGCTCCAAAATAGCAAGGCGCGATAATCCATTATCCGGCACAAGGCTCAGAGCAAAGCGAATCGAATCTGATTGCTCGGAATTCTCTCGAAATCCTTGGGAAAGCCATCGTATGGTCGAATCTGGAATATCAGCTACCTCTATCTGCCCGTTGGCTAAGCTCCGCGCAGGGAGAACCGCAGTGCCAAGCCGGACAAGGCCATATTCGATAGACGTAAGAGGATCCTGCCATGAATCATAGATAAAGATCTCTTCTTTCGAAGAAGAATGCGTTTCTAGCAGCGCTTCGCCAATCTTGGCCTGGGGAAGGTCTTTTTCATAGCTGAGTTTGTGCTCGGAGAGGTCATATATATAGCGAGCGGGAATAGCTTGGTTTTGCGAATTTATTCGAGTCCAGTCGAGTTCCAGCCTTCCGAATCTTACGTTACAATAAATGTTACGTAACATTTGGTCGGTTGCAAAAAGCCTCTCTGGATTCCTTGCTATCCCTTCCTCTTCAAACTCCGATTGCCTTTCATAATCCTTCTGCAAATCTACTACCGAGATCTGATACATTCCACGGCGCTCTAAATCCACAAAATAGACTTTCCCGTCACCTGCCCCAAGAGCCCCAATAAATCCAGAAAAAAGCTCCTTCTCACCAGGTATATCGGCAGCATCATTTATCCCAATTCGATCGACACCGCCCTGCTCTTCTTGCACCTCTAAATCGCTCCCTTCGTCAACCCAGGCTAAAAAATCCTGCCACAACTTTTTTGGTTTTACTCCTGTCTCGCGTTCCAGAATTCCTTTTGTAATAATTCCGCCATCGAATCCTCGATAGATAATTCCACGACCAGAACTTTGCCAAAGCCGCCTAACAATGGATGATCCAAATCGCTCGCTTAAGTATTCTACAAAAAGACCACCATATAGATATGGGAGCGAGCCAGCTCCATAAAAATCTTCCAAGCCAGAAACATCCCAAAGCGATCGATCTTTTCCACGTGCCCTCTCTAGCCTCACAAATTCCAATGCCGCTGGATCATTGAGCCTACCAGAGCCATCCTCCTTTAACCTGCTCTCCACCCATACGGCTGTTCCTTCGACCATAGCCTGTGGCATCATATATATCTCTGGAGAAACCCAATCTCCACCGAACCACGCCAGTACTCGCCAAGCAAGACTTCGCTCATTCAGAGTGATGTAGTGCACCAGCTCGTGCAAAAATACTGAATATAGCTCGTCTTCCAAAGTAGCAAGCTGGCTCCTCGGATCAGCGGACGCCAGAAGAAGCACAATTCTATTAGAAGGAAAAAGAGTCGAAAACCCATTCAATGAATACTGAATATCGCTCAAAAGCACTGGAATTCGCTCTGTCCTTAGCCCTAGTCCTAGAAATTCGCATAATTCTCCATAGGTCTTATCAGCAAAGCTCGCTAGCCTATTTGCCTCTGCTTCCAGGCTTTGCGGTGCATAAATGTCGAAAGAACCGGTTCTTAAATGGAGTACAGGCTCCATTGAGGGAATAAGCTGTGCATGAACCTGAACAAAAGTACAACAGAAGAATAAGGCAATTATGAGGTGCAGATTATGAAAGCCCTTATTATGAAATTCATGGGTGCGCATCTTGTAGGCACGCATCTTGTGCATACAATCATAATGTACACGCGTATTGTAGGCGGGCTTATGACGAGCATGCTTATTATCGAAGCTGCCATTGCAGAAAAGCTCATAGATAAGATTTGTAATAGCCATGATCAAGTCTACCATACCTTGCTTGACGCAGAGCAAGCCCCTGTTTATGATGGCTTTAATATTATTGCACTAAAGCCCTGATATGGATAAGTTTCACAGTGTTAGCCTTATGCCTATAACCTCTCTAACCTGCCAAGAAGCGCAAAGAATTCGCTATATTCTCATGGACATCGACGACACACTCACCACGGATGGAAAGCTCCTCGCCGAGAGTTATGCTGCACTCTGGCGACTTCACGAGGCTGGGCTAAAGGTGATTCCAGTCACAGGTAGACCTGCGGGCTGGTGCGATCTCATTGCGCGCGAATGGCCAGCAGATGGTGTGGTAGGCGAAAATGGCGCCTTTGCCTTTTGGGAAGGCGAAGGGCACCATCTTCTTACGCTTTCACATCCAAAAGCTATTCCGAATACCGATCCGCGCCTCTTAGCGCTGCGCGACCGTGTGCTCTTCGAAATACCAGGCGCAAGGCTAGCCCGCGATCAATTCTCGCGTCTCTATGATATCGCGATCGATTTTGCCGAAGAAGAGCCAATTCTTCCGCTCTCCGAAGCATTGCGCATTCAATCGATCTTTATAGAAGGCGGAGCAAAGGCCAAAATATCTTCGATTCATGTAAATGCATGGATGGGGGATTACGACAAGCTCTCCATGGCGCTTTCTTTCTTGAATGCTCGTTTCGGCTATGATGACAGACACGAAGTATGCACAGTTATCTTTGCTGGAGACTCTCCAAACGATGAACCCATGTTCGAGCATTTCCCAATGGCTTGTGCCATGGCAAATGTCCTCAAATACAGAGAATTAATGAAGACTCCGCCTCACTTTGTGACCCAAAGGGAATCTGGCGCAGGTTTTGCCGAATTGACCGATATCCTTCTCGAACGAAGACGCACGGAATTATCTTCTTAACTCTAGCATTCCCGCCCTTATCGAAGGAGAATCCTTTCCTATCTACTTCTATATAGCTATTGTTGACCTAAAATCTATTGGCATAACAATATAGACAACCTCTTGGGCAGGTGCCATAGGTTCCTAAGTCGACACTCTCGATACACTGACAGCCCCTTCTCTGGCTTTTGTCTCTCTTCGATGAAAAAGGTAAGCTAGAAAGCTCGCCAATTATGCGTGCGTCTATGCAAGCATAATGCTCGACGCAAAGCATCTCTTTGAGCTCAGGCTCCGTACATAGCGATAAAGAAAGGCCATTTTCGCGAGCGATACCAGCCAAAGCAAGCACAAGATCTCTGACCTCATTCGAAGCCCGATCTACTAGCGCTACTCTATATCCAGCCTTCGAAAGCCTTTTGTCAGAATGCTTGTAGTTATCGTAAAAACTAAGTACACAATGACGCGCTCTTTCTCCAATCTCTCTTGCCAATCTTTTGAAGTTTTCTACATGCCAGGCTGAATTATATTGCTCTGTAAGCAGAATTGGATCATACCTCCATACAACTCGCCTCGAGCCCACCTCTGAGGATAATGCTTTCAGTGCCGAGATTCCTGCCTCGACTCCAGGACCAGATGGCTCCATCGGAACACCATAACCATTAACCGTTACCTGAAAATAGAACGCATATTTTTCGAGCAGACCCAAGTTTCCGAGCATTGGGCTTGCATCCCTTGTCCAGAATACAAAACAAACCACATCTTCGGGCTTGAGGCTAAGGTGTCTAACCTGCCAAGGATTCCAAGGATTGACCACATCTACAAAGCCTTTACCCAATCGCTCGAAAAACCAATCGGTATAGAAAGAAGGTATATCGGTGCGCCTGCTAGCGCTGACAACAATTGCCATCTCTATGACTTCATAATGGGCTTTTCCTACCCAGCTGGACCATGCTCCCGATAAATTGACACCCCTTGGCAAAACACCTATAGTTTATACTCAAGGATGCCATGGACACAATCAAGAGCAAATATGCTCATCTAGTGGGCGAGATAGTTGCCCGTGTCCCAAAAGAAGCTCGTGTCTCCGAGCTAAATGTCTACCAAGAAGGCATAAGTCAGATACTCCCTTTCATCGATGCAATAATTGCGGACCATCTGGAAGATGGCTCTAGGATCGAAGGTTTGGATAACCTCAAAAACCTATACGAACATGCTAAGAATGGCGAATCCACGCTACTCTTAATGGAGCATTATTCGAACTTCGACCTACCTGTATTTCATTATCTTTTACGGCAAGAAGGAGAGGAAGGCAAGAAACTCGCTTCAAATACAGTAGCGATTGCAGGTATCAAACTGAACGAGGAAAATCCAGCCGTCAATGCCTTTACGCGAGCATATACCAGAATAGTCATCTATCCTTCGCGCTCAATGCAGATTATAAGGGAAAAACTCACCGATCCGATCGAGCTATACCAAGAAATGAGGCGAAGCATCTCGATAAATCGTGCTGCAATGAGATCCCTCGAAGGCGCTAAACACAATGGGAAAATGATTCTAGTTTTCCCTGCGGGAACGCGTTATCGGCCATGGGACCCTTCTTCTAAGCGCGGTGTACGCGAAATAGCCTCCTATATCAAATCTTTTTCTAAATTCTGTCTAATTTCGATCAATGGCAACATTCTAAGACTCAACCCTTCTGGAGCCATGGAAGACGATATTCTTCAGAGAGACCGCATAATTTACAACGTAAGCCCCATCCACGATAACAAGGAATTCCTAAATTCTGTGAGATACGATCTTCGATTCCTCGAGGATAAAAAACAAGCCATCGTAGATACCATCATGGACCTTCTCGAAGATATGCATTATGAGGTGGAAAACCGAAGGCTTCGCGATCGCTGAGTCCTTGGCGGTTCTTGAGCCCCCTTAAGCCCCTAGCGGTCACCGAGCCTCTTAAAAGGATTTACTCCCTGTCGAATAGGAAAATAAGCTGCTCCAGCCACAAAACCTGCCAGATGAGTGAGATGTGCTACGGAGCTAGCCGCTCCCATAAAAGACGATAATATCTCGATCAATGTATATCCTATCACCATGACAGGAGCCCTAAGAGGAATTATGCCATACAGATATACCATCGCCTTAGGATATAGCACTGCAAAAGCGAGCAACAGTGAAAAAACCGCTCCCGAAGCGCCAAGTAGATATGTATTCCATGCTCCCGAAAGCAGATAAATCGCAAAGGATGCAATGCCTGCAAATAGCCCAGAGCCAAGGTAATAGAGCAAGAATTCATAACTGCCAAGGCTATGCTCCACAGGCCTTCCAAAGAAATACAGCCCTAACATATTTACTATGAGGTGCGTCAAATTCGCATGAGCAAACATATAGGTAAAGAGTTGCCACACCCAGCCTGAAGCAACGGCGGCAGGATTTAGAGCGAGCATGTAGGTAAGCAAAGGCCAAATATATTGCAAAGCAAAGATGAGCACATTCGCGGCTATCAAATACAATGTCGCATTGAAGTATTTGAACTTAAAAGGATGGCGCAGCACAGAATTTCGATTCATGTGTTAAAAGTATAGAAAAACAAGGGATGGAACAAGGACTTGAGCGCTAAACTCCTTGAGCGACGCAAAAGTATAAACATGGGCAAAAAGCAAGACTCGCTGCTTAAAAATGAAAGGCCGCCCAGTTTTAGTCCGGACGGCCTTCCTGTAATCACTCTGTTACGGTTTAATTGTTGCTGATCGTCAAGGTAATGACATCGCTGTAGGTACCAGCCTGATAGAGTTCGCTCGGGGCATCAATGTCAATGGCAAACTTATAAGCTGTTCCCGCTTTTGGTGTCTTCGCCTGCCCACTAGACTTAATACCCGCGGTTGTTAACTGTTGCTTATTCAACAAATTACCAACAGTCACTTTATAAGCGATATCCGCGCCATTGGCTGTGTCTTTCAAAACACCATTATTTTGACTGCTGACCGTAAGCACCCAATTCTTCACATTGGAAATTACCTTCATATCAGATAAATCCCAATGAGTTGAACTGTCATACGAGATACTACCCGTATAGGTTGCAGGCACAGTCAGTTGAAAATACTGGTCGACACTTCCTTGGATTGAAACAGTACCAGTACTTGGACTTGCTGCTACAGCAAACACCATCCCTAACGACACTACCGCAAACAGAGCCACCAACGCATACTTTTTCATTTTGCGTCTCCCGCCCGCAGGGTCTATGCCCCACGGATACATTTTGTGCTTTTTGTAGTTTCCTCCAACGGATTCCACCACTACACTTTGATATTATTATAATCGTCATAAGTTTCTTGTACAATGAGTTTTTCTCTATCTTTCATGACTTAAGATTCTTGGACTCTTTCAACCAGTACTGATATATTCTTATTAAGCAATAAATTAGCTATCTAATGCATCCACTGTAAATTAAAGCTATTCGATAAAATAGAGAATTTTGCCACTTATGTCTAATATCTCTATAAACTAAATTATTATTTCACAATGTCGACACTAGGGCTGTGCTATTTTTGATGCCTATACAGACCCTTAGTAAGCAAGCCCTCATTCCGCGCTTCTATTGCCAATAGCCAAGCGAATTTGCTGGTCAAGGGCTGTCATCGTAAAAGGCTTTACGAGGAGACTGTCGAAGCCAGCATTAGCACATTTCTCAGCTTCTTCCTGATCATGACGCGGACTCATTGCGATGAGTATAGGCCTTGAGACATCGCTTTGCGAGATACTTCTTTTCAGGATACCGCATTCCGAAATGCCATTTTCCGCATTACTGCTCTGTGCAATGGGCTTATATTTTAAATAATTGCGCTCCTGTAGACTAGACGCCACTTTCGAGGTCTCTTTTGCGTGGATTTCCTTTGCAAGCGCATAACCATCCATCTCAGGCATGATACAATCTACAAGCAAGACATCGAAGATATTTTCGCTTAGCGCTTGTAGAGCAGCCTTTCCACTCGAAACTGCTTTTGCTTTGTAATCCTTCAATGTGAGCATTCGCAAAAGAAGATCGCGATTCACTTCGCTATCGTCGACGACGAGCACCGATATGGAACTTGGAATCTCTTCTTTGGGCACAGCGACTTCATCGCTTCTATTCTCATTTTCAATCTTTTGATTTTGCAGGACAGCCATATCCATTTTAGATTCACCAGCTGGCTCCTTTGTTGGCTTTTTTAGCGAAGGACTGACCGGCTTTTCTGCCGCTGACTCTTGTGCCATCGACTCTTCTATCGCTGATGCTTGAGGAATTTCGACCTTATTGACTACATTTATTGAAGGCTCTTTTATGGATTCAGTTTTTGGGACGAAGGGCTTTATGGCCATTGAAGCTTCTTTAGGCCACACAGGAACTTTGCTCTCATTCTTCAAAGAGCCAGCTCGTATGATGAGCCCAGAGCTCAATAGCACAAGTATAAGGAGTCCCGCTCCCCATATCGCTACTTGCCTATATGGGTACATCGATGCGACATATATAGTCCATGGCAAATCTTCCGATCCAATTTTCAGAACAGCCGAATAACCGGAGAGAGCACGCTCTTCGCCCCAAAAAACCTTTCTGCCATTCCCTTCCATATCAGAAGACACAATGGCAATGGATAGCCCTGGGAATTGCGAAACTAGATCTAGATCCGACAATACCTTGTCCGCATTGAATGCGATGCTCACAAAACCCCAGAGTTCTGAGCCCTCAATCACTGGTATTCGCAGGAACGCGAGATTCTTTCCTTCCGCGGATAGTTCTGGCCCCTGCAAGACAGCGCTCTTTCTACGCACCGCCTCGACCAGAGCATGCATTCTCTCAGGATTATCGAGCAAATCGTGGCCAATCGAAGAAGAAGCACTACCCTCGGGAAAGAAATATCTAACGATCGCACCTGGAGCTATCGTAATAGAGTCTATATAAGGCAAGTGAGAAAGGGCTTCTTCGGCAAGTGGTCTGAGCGCCGCATAGGTCTTGCCTGAATCAGCAATTAGGAGCTCACGAAAGTCCTCTCCAACAGTTAGCATCTCTTGCAAAGGCGCTGATATTTGCAGCGCTATTCTCTTGGAGACAGTTTCAAGCAGTTCTGATTCCGATCTGTTTGCGGTCTTCCATAACATTACGAAAAAGAATATTGCTAGCGTGCAAAAGAGGAATGAAAGCAAGACTGTCGCCACCTTGGCTTTATTCTTTTTTTGGCTGCTTATAGCGCTCATAATTCGATCATATAAGAATATCATAAAAAAGGCCGCCCATTAAGCGGGCAGCCTTTTATCACTCTATTGAATAATTCTTTCAAGTTGCAGAAAGTGAAATTGTTATCGTATCCTCATAAGTACCTGCAGGAAGAGCAGGAATCATTTCCGCAGCTTTCGTATAGGTTACCACGACACTTGTGGTTGTCGCAGACTGAGGGGCTGTTTTATCTATTACTTTGTCGGTAGCAAGATCGATATCCGAAATAGTACCGAAATTCATCTTATAGGGGTAGACATCTGCACCGCCTACTCTGATCATTTTGCCACCATTGCCTGAATGAATACGGATCTTCCAGTTCGTCAGATTCGACGAAATCGTGACTGAACCGAGCGTGGTCGAGCTAGCGGCGATATCGATGGCTTTTGTACCAGGAATAGTGGTCGTGATGCTTAAGTCAGCTCCAATTGTTGCCTGAATTGTTGTTTCAACCTGAGTCGCGGCGAACACTGGCACGCTGATCAACAATGCTGCCAGTACCAACAGAAATACTTTCTTTTTCATAGACTTTCTCCTTGGCTCAAAAAGAGCCCTTAAATAATTTAAGGGAAGGTTATACCATGACTTATATTCCAGTCAAGACTCCCATTGTCGTGCACCCATTGCTTTTGCTGAATAATTGTCAAGAGTCCAATAGCCAATTTTCTTATGATATTTTTAGTAAAGGCGCCGATCGGAATCGAACCGATGTATAAAGGTTTTGCAGACCTCTCCCTTACCACTTGGGTACGGCGCCAAATGCGGGGCACATACTACCTGAGTACCCCGCTTTTGTCAACAATTGCCTAGTTCTTGGATACCGCAGCTGCGGGAACGCCCTTGTCTTTTGGTGCTTTAGCCTGTCTCTTCTTCTTATGGTTTTCCCAGAACAGCACAATGGCGCTAGCTATGAAGATAGTCGAGTATACGCCGCTGACCATGCCTACGAGAAGCGCAAGCGCAAAATCCTTGATGCTCCCGCTTGTAAAGAAATAGAGCGCGAGCACTGCCAGCATAGTTGTAAGTGTCGTTATGATGGAACGCCCTAGGGTGAGCGTCAAAGCCCTATTGAGCACATCGACAAAAGGCTCCGAAGGATGAATCTTGCGTTCCTCTCGAACTCGATCGAACTGCACAATGGTGTCGTTTATGGAATAGCCTAGAATAGTAAGGATAGCAGCAATTGTAGTGGTATTGAATTCCATCCTAGTCCACACGATAAAGGCAATCATTACAAGGGCATCATGGGCTATTGCCACGACAGCACCTATTGCATACTCGATTTTGAAGCGAATGGCCGAATAGATAAGAATAAGTACAAGGGTCATCAATACCAGCCAGACCGATTGCCTCCCAAGCGCTTCGGAATACTGAGGCCCTACATAATCTGCCTTTACCACAACTACTCTGTCGGCTCCAACTTTATCTTCGATGAGCCTGCGTATGGTCTGAGGAGTATTTGTCATAAAATGAGGATCCTCGCCGTTATCTCGAACGCGGATAAGGTATCTTTGAGAAGATGGCGGGTTTATGGTCTGTACTGTTATATCTCCAAGTGGGCTGAGAGCATCACGCACGATATCGATCGAGGCATAGCGCTCGGTATCATCTTTTGGCGCACGGTAGAGTTTGACTGGATTGAGACTCAAGAGCGAATTGCCCTGATAAGTAGGCACAAGTAGATTAGAAGGAAGAGACTCGCTCCCTTCTGCAAGGCTCACTCTGATTCCTTGTTCTTTCTCCAATGCTGATTTTATATCTGCAAGGGTCGAATATGTCTTGTAATCGAGCATTACGGTACGCTTCTGCGCTTCAGCGCCGGAGAAAACAAGCGTTAGCTGACTCTCGCTTACAGTAAGCTCCGCATTGCCTTTGCCATCGAAGGTTACATCTCCAGCTGGATAGGCAAGCTGAATAGTCTCGTTTATACCCGCCTGGAAGTCCACACCCAGGTTCAAACCTTTTGTAAAGAATCCGACAAGCCCAAAAGCGATAATGGATAGGCTTATGATCACCGCTGGCAGAAAAAATTTGCTGAATTTGATGATTTTTTTCATTATCGGATCCTCCAGCTTATGGACACTGTCTTGAGCTTTAACACATCTGTTTCGAAATCAAAGATCAGCCTCGACACAAATAGCGAGGTGAAAAGACTGGTTATATTGCCAATTGCCAAGGAGACCGCAAAACCCTGAATTGGTCCAGTTCCAAGCTGAGCCAAGAAAAGCGCTGCGATTATCGTCGTTATGTTCGAGTCCATGACTGCCCAGAAGGCTTTGTCGAAACCAGCGTGTATAGCCGCAGCTCTGCTCTTGCCAGCTCTCAATTCTTCCTTGATGCGTTCGAATATTATGACATTGGCATCTACGGCCATTCCAGTAGTTAGCACAAAACCAGCTATCGAAGGAAGAGTGAGCGTCAGCTTGAAGGCTGTCAGAACCGAGAGCATGAGATAAAGGTTGAGTATCTGCGCTAAGGTCGCATTTATTCCTGCCCATTTATAATAGATGAACATGAAAATAAAGATCGATAGAATACCGACAATAATAGCGGTTTGTCCCTGACTAATGGCATCTTCTCCAAGAGAAGCACCGACAGACTGCTGGCTCACAACCGAAAGGCTGATGGGCAGGGCAGCGGTTCTAAGCAATAGGGCGAGCGCTTCGGCTTCCTCTGCGCTGAATCCAGTTATCCGTACAGATTCCCTGATCGGTTCCTGAATGCGAGCATAGGATTTTACGCGGTCATCCAGAACCACAGCCATAGTCTTGCCAACATTGGCGCTTGTAAGCGCGTAGAAGATGTCTCCACCTTCTTTGTCGAGCACAAAATTGGTCTCGGGCTGCCCGGTAATCGGGTCAGAAGAGACTGTTGCGCTTACGATATGGCTGCCATCAAGGCCTGGCTTTCCTTCGAGAACAAGATATTCACCTGTAAATTCATCGAGACCATAGCTGTCTTTCTTGTAGACCTTGCGAACGATCTTGCCTTCTGGAACGAGGCCCGGCTTATCCAATGTCATCGTCTCCTCATCGATGCCCACTGGATTAGTCGAAAGATAGGAATTCACGGCCGCGGAAGCTTCCAAATCGGCAATATAGAAGGCTAGGTTCCCCTTGCCCATGATTATAGAATTTATGCGCTCAGGATCCGGCGTCCCTGGAATTTCGATATAGATCTGGTCTTCACCCTGGCGACGAATTACGGGTTCTGTAAGGCCGAACTTATCTATGCGCGAATTGAGGATTTCCACCGCACGCTTCATTGCGTCTTCTTTCTCGGCCTGAGATAGCTCATGTCCGAGTTTTTCGGACAATCCCTTAAGGTCAGCCTGGACAACCGCGCTCATGCCGCCAGCAAGATCAAGCCCTAACTGTACCGCGTTCGAGTGCACATTCTTGAGTTTCAATACGCGTTCCCTATATCGCGATTCGATTGAATCGAACATGGAGCGCTCACTTGGAAACGCCGATAAAATGGCTACTGCGTCCCATGTCTTGGGTCCTGGCTTCTTTGCCAGTGAATAAGCCTTTTTGGCTGAATCTATCGCGACCTTATAGTCCTTTTGATTAGAGAGATCTGTCGTATCGCCTGCAGCTGCTTTTTCTTTTAGGTCGCTGATTATGAGATAGGTCATCCTACGGGAATATTCCCTTATTTGCTCTCTGGAACCTACCGCAATGGCCTGATCCTCTTTCGGTGTCAGGAAATACCACTGAATACTCGGAAAAAGGAACATAAATGCAACGGCTAGCACTACAATTACGATCATGAGACGGCGCAATTTGCTCATACCGGTTACTCCAATCCTCTCATGGATGTATTAAATGGAGAGAAATGTGTTATGCCTACCCAAGCTAAAGCCGGGCATTGCACAAAGAAATCTTTACTTGTCTTCGGGCTTTTCTTTCTCGGCTTTTCGGGTCGATTCAGCGCTGCCCTCTGGCTTGTCTTCGGGCTTTTCCTCTGACTTGTCTTCGGCTTTTTCCTCAGCCTTAACTGGGCTTATGGAAGCAATAGCCGATTTCGAGAACTCGATCCGAGTCCCATCATCGACCTTAATCACCACTGTGGAATCCTTGACCGAAGTTACCACTCCATGGATGCCGCCGATGGTTACGACCTTGTCGCCCTTCTTGACTCCGGCAATCATCTGCTGCATCTGCTTCTGCTTTTTGTTCTGTGGCCGAATGATCAAAAAGTAAAAGATCACAAAGACGAGGCCGAAGGTCAAGATTGTCGAAATAAGCGACCCCGTCGGATTGCTGGCTGTTGTCTGCTGTAGCAAGACAAAGCCATTCTGGATACCATTCATATATCTTCCTTATCGAAAAAGAATTCCAGCAAAATTACCATGGAGCAGCTCGAATGGTCAAGTTGCACTAAGCTGTGATCACCGTGCCGGCCTTGCCGCTTACCGCGGCAGTGGCATTTTCCATGGAAGTTATAATCACTTTGGCACCACCTCTCCGAATAAAGTCACAAGCTGCCTCTATCTTGGGCCCCATGGAACCTTTGGGGAAATGTCCTTCGGCCATGTATTGCTCGCATTCTTTTAGACTGAGATGATCGAATACTCGCTGATCGGGCTTTCGAAAATTGATTGCAACCTTGTCCACGCCTGTAAGTATTATGAGCTCATCCGCATCTATAAGGCTCGCAAGAAGCGACGAGGCCCGGTCTTTATCGATGACTGCATCCACTCCAGAGAGCGTCTCATCTGCATCGCGCTTTACAGGGATTCCTCCTCCCCCAACCGCGATGACTATCTTGCCATCATCTATGAGATCCTTGATTGTGTCCTTTTCTATGACATCGAGCGGTTTTGGGCTTGGGACTACACGCCGATAGCCGCGCATTGGATCTTCCTTGATTACCCAGCCGCGAGCGCGCAATTTCTCTACTTCCTCGGCTTTGTAAAAGGGACCGACAAATTTAGTTGGATTCAGCATTGATGGATCATTCGGGTCGACAACTACCTGCGTTATTATGGTGACGACATCCTTATCTATGCCTTCGGTGCGCAGTGCATTGGCAAGGCTCTGTGCGATCATATAGCCCATAGAACCTTGCGTATCAGCAACAATTACATTAAGTGGAGATGGAGGAACTTGTGCGGAAGCCGCCTCATTTCGGATGAGATGCACACCAGCCTGTGGGCCATTCCCATGTGTAAGAACTACTTTGTGTCCTTCGGCTATCATTCCAACTATTGCCTTCATGCTCTTTCTGGTATTTTCGAACTGCTGTTCTATAGTTCCTTCGGTGCCTTCCTCGATGATCGCATTGCCACCAAGCGCTACGACAATAGTTTTGCGAGTTGCCATGAATGCTCCTTTTCTAGATAGCGAAATTTCCAGAAATAGTAGTATAACACTTTTCGAAAAATCCGCAATGCGCATTGTGGAAATGGCTTTCCAAATCTGATAATATCGAATTATGCAGATCGTTCGAGCAAGAATCCTTGGTATGTGTATGGGCGTGCGGCGCGCGGATGAGCTAGCGCATCGAGCTGCCGAGAAAGCCGCTCGAAGTGGCCGCCCTGTCTATAGCTATGGCCCCCTTATCCATAATCCTCAAGCAGTTGCCGACCTCGAATCTCTTGGTGTTCATGTTCTGGAACCTCGCGCAATTGAGTCGGAGCTGGATGAACTCCCGAACCTCAAAGATGCTATAGTCATAATCAGAGCCCATGGAGCATCGCTGGCAGCGCTCTCTCGCTTGCATGTGCTTGGTGCGCGAATAATCGATGCCACCTGTCCTCGAGTCATCAAGAGCCAAGGCCTAGCCCGGCATTACGAGAGATTAGGTTGGCAGGTAGTGCTTATAGGCGATCCTCGTCATGGCGAGATTTCAGGTATTCTAGGGCATACCTTGAATGCTCTAGTCGTAGATTGCCCGGAAACAGCCCTTCCTTTAGCAAGATCACTCAGAGACAAGCCTTGTGCCCTCATTGCACAAACAACTATCCGTCAGGAAGACTACGATGCGGTTATCGATATTTTTCAGTCTTATGTCAAAAAGATGATCGCAGAAAAAACCATATGTCCAGCTACACGGGAACGTCAGCAGGCATTGGCAGAACTCAGCACACAGGTAGATGCGGTGCTTGTGGTAGGCGGCAAGAACTCTGAAAATACAAAGAGGCTCTATAGAAGCGCCATAGGCTTTGGCCTTCCTTCCTGGCATATAGAGACAGCAAGCGAACTCATGCCCGAGATGATGCGCTATAATCGCATAGGCATTACAGCAGGTGCCTCGACTCCCGACTTTATTGTGGATGAAATTCAAGAAATGCTTGTTAGGATGGCTCAGAGCGGATAGGCATTCCACTTTACCATAATGCAAAGCCGTGATAAAAAAGGGTATGCCAGCAGTCAAGATAATCGGTATTTCTGGTGGTTCCGGCTCGGGTAAAACCACGATCGTTCGAAAAATATCTGAAATTGTCAGCGACTTCGTCTTCCTGCCGCAGGATAATTACTACAAGTCAGCAGAATTCATAAGCAACCTCAATATCACAGCGTTCAACTTCGACCATCCCGATGCCTTCGACAACGAGCTTCTTATCTCTCACCTCACGGCGCTTAAAAATGGTCAATCCATCGACATGCCTGTCTACGATTTCGTTCATCACAAAAGAACAGATCAGACCATCCATATTAAGCCCTCCAAGCTTGTAATTTTCGAAGGAATAATGATTTTCACTAACAAGGAAGTGCGAGACCTCATAGACCTAAAGATCTATGTCGATACACCGGACGATATCCGCTTTATCCGACGCCTATCGCGGGATATCAAGGAGCGTGGCCGCACCGTAGACTCCGTGGTAGAGCAATATATGACAATGGTAAGGCCTGGACACTACGATTTTATCGAACCAACCAAAGCTTACGCTGATATAATTATTCCTGAGGGTGGGTTCAATGAGCGGGCACTAGATGTGCTCGTTTCCTTCATCAATTCCGTCATCTATCCATCTGAAGGTTATGAAAAACGCTCGCGCCACTCTTTCTAAGCTCAGCGAGATTGCCCTGCGTCGCTATAATATGATTCAGCCAGGAGATAGAATCCTCATTGCGGTCTCTGGCGGAAAAGATTCCTGCTGCCTTGCCTGGGATCTGGCTAAGAAACGCCAATGGTGGGAGACCCCTTTCGAGATTGCCTCCTGTCATATAGTCACCGACCTTGAAGGTGCAGACTTTTCGCAGACCCAGGATGATGCCTGGCTTGCCTTGTGTATGGCCGAATGGGGCATTCAATACACACGATTAGAAATACCTGTGGTGGGCAGACTCAAACCAGGAAGGTCAATGAACTGCTATTGGTGTACCACCCAGCGCCGATCCGAGCTCATGAAATATGCAGAGCAGCATAGATTCAATAAGCTCGCCCTCGGCCACCACATGGACGATATTCTCGAGACTCTGCTTATGAACATGCTGAAAAAGGGCGAATTTACAACTATGCCTCCTGTCATGCCCTATAGAAAATATCCCATAACAGTTATCCGGCCTCTTGCTTTGTGCGAAGAAAGGCAGATTCTAGCTTGTGCCGATGAACTGGGCTTGTCAGCTTACACATGTACATGTTCATTCAATTTAGAAGGAGAACGAAAAAAAGCAAAAGAACTCCTTAAACATTTGACCGAGGGCTCGAGCCACAAGAAGCGTAATATCTTTGAGTCTATGTCTCGCATAAGGAAAGATTATCTGCCATAATGAGACATGCGTCTCTTTGCCGCCCTGCCTTTTCCAGCCGCCGCTCAGAATCAGATAGGAACTTACTGCGCCTCTCTCGAGGAGTCTTTTAGGCCAGCTCGCCCTTCGTGGGTTCCTCCTCAAAACCTGCATTTGACTCTTCATTTCTTTGGAGAATTGGAAGCAGAAGACGCCGAAAAGCTTAAGGTTTTGCTTTCCGATGCAGCCAATATCTGCCCTCCGCTCAGGATAACTACAGAAGGGCTGTCCGTGCTCCCATCCATGAATAGGCCTCGGGTGCTCTACCTCGCAACGCGCATAGAACCATTCGAACCACTTACAAGGTTGATAAACAGGATACGCAAGATTGCAGTTCAGCTAGGAGCAGAGACCGACGCTCGCCCATGGAAGGCTCATCTTACCCTCGCACGACTCAAACTGCCTATTGCTCCTGAGCTTTCGTCGCTTCCTAAGCTCCCAAAACTGAACCTATCTATCGATTCGTTCGAGCTTCTGCAGTCGACTCTCAGCCCTACGGGCGCAGTCTATTCTAGAATAAGTCGTTTTGCGTTCTACACTGACACAAGCACATTATAAGCGTTTTGAAGTTTCTCTATTTCAAGCGGGAAGTCACATTTTGCAAGGACAGTTGTCTCTCCGTCGCACTGTAAAGGAATGCTTTCTTGGTAATCTATCTGGAGCTTGTCCGCAGTGAAATGTGTAAGTTCGTGAATGTGCTCGTGCTTTCCATGCTCTATGGATCCTTTTAGGATAAGCTTCCTAAATAGGCTTGTCTGAGATATAGCAATGCAGTTGTGCTCATTCGGAAGTATGTTTTTGTGTGAGCCATAATAACGGTTGCCTGAAGCTCCCATAGCCACCAAAAGACGAGGAAGCTCGGAATCCAATACAAGCCTGCCCCTATTCCAGGCCTTGAGACCCATGTTTACCACTTTATAGACACGATCATAGAACATAGTCCCTACATCTACCCAAAATTTGTAGGAATCTCCAGGAAAATGGCGCTTGAGACGATTTGTCATCTCCGCTACATAGGCATCGAGACCTACACTAGCTATATTGAAAGAATACCGAGGCAGGGCTCCACCTTCATAGCTTGGCGTTATTTTGAGAGCGGGCCTCCGTTCGAGAATCACTGGATTCAGAAACCTCTCTAGAGCAACAAAAAGATCCCTTCCCTCCGAGCCGTCGTTGCCTGTTCCAAAGGGCAACCTCACTATTCCAAAGCGATCCTTTTCCGATTCAGGAAGCAGAGTGAGTTGCTCCGCAGTCTCAAGACTTGTGCCATCCCCACCTGCTGTAATGATAAGGTGGTAAGAATCTTTTCCATTAGATGGAGAATGCTCCAGTATGCGCTGGACTATCGTCGCAGCGTGTCCACATCTCTCAGTAAGATGCATTTTCAAGCTAAACGGAGCCTTGCGCAGAGGCAGGTCGGATGACCGCCTTACCATCTCCTTTAGCTCTCTCATTCGCTTCTTTGAATGGTGGATCCTACTAAAGCCGCCAGCTTTTGGATTAGCGACAACATCGATAATTAAAGACTGATCCGAGAAAACGGGAGAGTGAGCAAAAATAATGTTTAGTCCCTCTGCTAAATCTTCTGGCTTCATATCATTAAAGATTGTATGATGATATCTTCGTAGTGTCTACAGTATCTTGTTTTGGAAACATGGCGTTGATTTCATCGATAGCTTTCATAACTAAAGATAGTTCCTCCGTCGAAAAATCGATTTTGGGAATAAGGCGCGAGATAGTTCTTTTTATAAAGAGCTGATTATTTGGAGTCTTTTGCTCATATATCGAAGCATGGTTCATCATCATTACAGTACATGGCAGCGGATTGCTGTAACCTCCAATAATCTCGAAGCCAACTCTCTTGAACATTTGGATCAGATTAGTTTCATCGGCAAAGACATCGATAAAAATCTGTTTTGCGCCCCAACCACGGGCATATAGATATGACAGCACCATGATTTCGAATGGAGTGAGGCCTCGGCGCTCATCCTTCGTCACTGCGAGCCTGTCGATCTCGGCATAGCGAGCGCCCTCGAGATAAGGACTGATTTGGAAGTTTTCCTCGATAGGAACATGCCCATTCGCTTCGCTCAAGTGAACAGAGACAGTACCAATGGGCTGAAACCCTTTGTAAGCAATAATATGAAATGCTGAATCGTCGCACTTACGATGAATTGTTTCTTCCTGATAACCTTTTTCTCCCACCAATACCTTGCGCTGTAGATAATAGCTATCATCGAATTGGCGCGGTTCGCTGGCATGGATAAACCATATCCTATCTTTGTCTTGGATTGCGGATGGCAAAATCACAGTAAAGGTTGTTCCCTTGCCAAGCTGACTGTCGAGGAGGATACGTCCTCCATATTTTGTTACGATATGGTTTGCAAAACTCAAGCCCATGCCAGTAACCGAGCTGGTTTCTTCAACTGTCAGGAAATTATTTACAATTCTATCGAATTTCTCATTCCTCATCCCTATGCCAGTATCTTGGACCGAAACCAGCACATCATCTCCTTCCTGCCGACAGGAAAGTGTCAAAACTCCGTCGCTACGCATAGCTTGAACAGAATTGATGATGAGATTAAGAAATACTTGTTGAAGCTCAGTAGGATTTGCAAGAACTTCCTTGACACTATCGTAAGATTTCCGCACTACAATCGATCCGAAATCGATGCTGCGCATTGCCATTTTCAACGAGTTCTCGAGCACATTTATGATATTTATCATATCTAAAGTAGTGCGTGTCTTCTTTGAATAGATCATAAGACTCTTGATAAAATCCAAGGCGCTCTGAGAGTAATGGGCGATATCCTCTGTATATCCTCGGATTGGGCTACCCTCAGGTGCCTCCTCCAGAATCAAATCCGTCGTGCCTAGAATTCCACCAATAGGATTGTTTATTTCATGTGCGATTGTGGAAACGAGCGAACCAATCGCAGCTAGTTTTTCTTCTGAAAGGAGTTCCTCTTGCTGACTTTTCTGTTTGCTTATATCCTGGAAAAGCTCGATGAAGGCCCCTAGAGAGCTCTCTCGCGCTGGAATGGGATAAAAATTGAGTGAAAATGTTAGTTGAGTCCGGCTGTCTTGCTTTTCGGTATTGAAAGGCAACATTGTGTGGAGACAGTCCTGGGCAAGGCATTCGGCACAGGGGCGATCCCTATTGAAATATGCCTTATAGCACTTCGATCCTAAAAGCTCTTCCTGAGTCTTCTCGAAGTAGCGCTGAACGGCATAGTTGGCGGTTACAATATTGTAATTGATGTCCTGAATCGAAATAGGCGTTGCAATTCCATCGAAAAATGTTTCGAATTTTCTCTGATTGATTAGCTGTTTGTTGGCATCTTGAAGGCGTTTTTGATGCTGGCGCAGACGCTCGTAAGTTATAGCATTCTCCATTGCAACCGATGCCTGATCCACAAGAAATTGCAAAATATCGAGTTCATACTTGTTATAATAGTCTTTCTCGAGACGCGGACCAAGAATGATGAAGCCATTCAGCCTTTCTTTAAACTTTAGTGGAAGTACTAGGCTTGCCAAGACAGTCTGATGCTTTTGGCCTTTTATTAACATTATGCCGATGTTCCACTGTGAATAGGCCTGCTTTTCTTGAGCAGATTTCTTTTGATAGGCTTGTATGAAAGGAGATGACTTGGGCACAATGACCTGATTGCTGGAGTTCTGGCTTCCTTGTTCCTGTACGAAATCCAGGCCCCGAGAGGCAATAACACGGAAATTCTGCGATTTATATTCATTTAAGAGAACAAAAGCCCACTCGAGCTTTAATGCCGATATCACATTATCGATAACCAACCTCGAAAGCTCCTCGAGGTTCACGATAGATGTGAGCTTAGTAGAAAAATCCCTAAGCTCTCTATAATAAAGGAAGCTTTTCCCACCCGAGATGCGTTCAAGAAAGGTCTGTGTTGCCGTGCGCAAGGGACCAAATAAGAAGGCGGAGCATATACCAAGACAGAGAGCCAGAGGCACCAAAATGGAGTTTGGCACAAAGCGATTGAGTTTAAAGATGAAAACGAAGAACAGCATGTATATGATGCTTGAAAAAGCCGCTACAAGTACACCGAGAATCAAATCGAATACGAAGGTCGAATAATGTACAAGTCTGTATTTATATATACTATAAAATATAATCGACGAGTTTATCATCGCCGCAATCATATCCACTGGATGTCGGCCGATGGGCTCATATAGGTAAGCTAAAACGCCGATCATAAGCACAACAACGCCTATGAGCATTAGCTGCAGAGCGCGCTTTAAAAACTTATTCTGATTAGCCTTTTGTTCTCTCAGTAGAAATAAAATAGTCAGAATCAAGTAAGCATAAGAGAGAGAATAGACTATGAGCGCATCTGACCCAAGCCTATAATGATAGTCAAAGCCTTCGAACCAGACATCCGCAACAATGGAGCTAGAAAAATTCAGATAGAGCAAATAAGCATATAATACGCATCCAATATAGAGCAGATTACGGTAAAGCTTTTTCTCGCTCTTGGAAAAATAGAGAAGTGTGGCAAAAATCGCGAAAGGTGCCCCAAGTAACCCAACCAACTTGATCTTGATTGAGTCGGTTAGGCTTATGATGCCTATATTGCCATAGGCCATAAAGGCTCCGAAGCTCCAGAGCGCCATCATGACCATATATATAAGGAATGAAACATTCACCCGCTCTTTTCTGCCAGAAAGACCAAAGATGATGAAAATGACATAGATGCAGAACGATAATGCGGCAACGAGCGAAGAAAAATTAAATATCATCGAATTGCTCCTGCTCGATGATCATGCTATGAATTATTGCTGCGAATTATAGCACGTAATGAGGCAGGATAGTATACATTAAAATCTATAGACAAAACGCCCCTGAATGGTATCACCGCTCTTGTTCCAGAATGATGCTCGTTTGAAACCATAGAGTACAGCTGCATCGATATCGGAGTCTCCTGATGATTGCAAAATATCCACTCCTTTAAGCTGACGATCCTTGGTAATCGAAAAGCCAATAACTACTGCATTTAGCGAACGACCCGCTTTGTAATCGGCTTTTTCGACATTATAACCAGCATCTTCCAGCATCTCCCAGAGTTTGTCGCGAATTTCTAGGGGTACGGGATTTGTCAGACGATACTCCTTTTCGTTCCATGAATAATAGTTGAGGAAGGCTCGCTTTCGAGATTCGGCTGAAGCGATCAGTGTGTTGGGAGGAACAATTTCTGGAGGTATAGCGTTGAATAGAGAGGCTGGTACGACCTCTGGAAGAGGCATGCTCAAATAAATCGGAACATAAAGACTTTGACCAACACTTTCTGACGATCCGCCCAAAGTGGTTTCTACGGTGTTTCCTTTTTCGGCTTTGGTGATGCGTACCGCCTCCCCAGTGCCCCATGGGACCTGGCCTTCGCCTGGTGACAGCACCGAAGATTCGCTCGAACTGATTCGCGAGCCAGGCCCGCGCTCGCCTGGAATCCAGGGTTTTTCTGGCTCTTGGACTACGGCTGTCTCTGGAGTTATGGGAGTTGGTGTAGGTTTAGCCTCCGCGGCGGGGGTGGGCGTAACGGTCTCTGTTGGCTTGGGCTTGGCTATGGTCTGTGCCTGAGACTCTGGTACTGGTGCAGGAGGCGGTGCTGGTTTTTCTGCAACAAGCCCTTCATCTTTTTCAATAGGAGAGCCTTTGCCTATATCGTTCGTCACGGGACCTTGAATATTCACTATAAGGGATTTATTGCCGAAATCGATGTTCTCTGGCTTAAGAATATCGAATAGAAGGCCTGCTCCAATCAGAACAGCGTACATTACAATTGCGATAATATATGAGAGAATAGTGCGTTTTCGCTGTTCTCGCTTGGCATAGGTGAGGGCCTCGCTCATCTCACCACCTTTTCTTTTCTCGTTATGAGTCCGACATTCTCGATACCATTC
>MWDY01000007.1 GCA_002070755.1 Spirochaetes bacterium ADurb.Bin110
TCTCGGCCTGTGGAAATTGAGACGATAGTCGATAAGCATGTGAACTTCGATGAAGGCTCCAATGTCGAGCCCGAAAAACTTAAGGTTATGAAATATGAAGCAGCCTATGCCGAATATGAGAAATATTTGGGAGCGCTGACTCCTCTCTATAGATAGGATGGTATGGAGAAGAACAATTCCGGAAAGGAAAAGCGAATGGCAGAATATTTTGTTGGACAGAAAGAATATTTCCAAGGTATTGGAAAGATTCGCTATGAAGGTCCTAAGAGCGACAATCCTCTTTCTTTCAAGTATTACGAACCAGAGCGAAAAGTTGGCGACAAAACCATGCGAGAACATTTACGCTTTGCTATTGCATACTGGCATAGTTTCGGTGCGGATGGTGCCGATCCATTTGGGGCTGCTACCCACATCCATCCATGGATAAGCGATGCTAGCACTACAATGGAAGCCCATGAGCACAAGTTAGATGCAGCCTTCGAATTCTTCACCAAAATTGGAGCGGATTTTTATTGTTTTCACGATCGAGATCTAGCGCCCGAAGGCGAGAATCCAAATGAAAGCGAGAAAAACCTTGTTCACATGGTAAAACTTGCCAAAGAACGTCAGAAAGCGACGGGAGTCCGACTTCTTTGGGGTACCGCCAACCTCTTTACGCATCCGCGCTATATGAATGGTGCTGCAACGAATCCCGAATTAGAGGTTGTGGCTTATGCTGCCAACCAGGTCAAGGCAGCGATAGATGCTACAATCGAGTTGGGCGGTCAGGGCTATGTGTTCTGGGGTGGCCGAGAAGGCTATATGACCCTGCTCAACACTGACCTCAAACGCGAAAAAGACCACCTCGCTCGATTTCTGACCATGGCTCGCGACTATGGCCGCGCCCATGGCTTTAGGGGCATGTTCTATATCGAACCCAAACCCATGGAACCCACGAAACACCAATACGATTTTGATGTGGAGACTGTTGCAGGATTCCTGCGCGCCTATGGTCTCGAAAAGGACTTCCGCGTCAATATCGAGGCTAATCACGCAGAGCTTGCGGGCCACGATTTTAACCACGAACTGGAAACCGCATCTTCACTCGGCATATTCGGTTCGGTCGACGCGAACCGAGGCGATCCCAGAAATGGCTGGGATACCGATCAGTTCCCAATAAATGTCTACGATACAACGCTTGCCATGCTTGCAATTCTGCGCGCAGGCGGCTTTGTGACAGGCGGCCTTAATTTCGACGCTAAAATTCGCCGAAATTCAGTCGATCCTGCCGACCTCTTCGAAGCACACATTGGTGGCATGGATGCTTTTGCGGCCGGTCTTCTTGCCGCGCATCGCATAATAGAGGATGGGAAACTCGATGCCTTTATCCGTCAGCGCTATTCATCCTTCGATAGCGATATTGGCAAACGCTTCGAAGATGGTCATCTTGGTTTCGAAGAACTTGCTCAGCTTGCCTCTACGGCAAGTTCTCCCAATGCTGAAAAAATCGGTCGCACATCCGGCAAGCAAGAATATCTCGAAAATCTGATTATGCAGTATGTGCTGGGAGTGGAGTAATGCTAGAGTATTCGAGTATATTGATGTCGTATACCTTAAATTTCGTATATTTCAGATGACTCATCAATTATTCTGAATGCTTCCTTTCCCTCTTTCCTCTTTATTTCTGATAAAATAAAATCATGCTATACTATATTTATCATTTTAATGGACTAAGGTTATGCGAAGAAAATCCTGGTTTAGAATCTTAGTTTTTCTTTTATCTGCATTTATTATAAGCTTTCCGGTTAAGTTTGCTGATTCTCAGCAGACCCCAAGCCCTCAAGCACAGCAGATACTCGCAGAACAGCCTACGAACGACAGCACTGCCCTAGCTGCATTGCTCGATCACATGCTCGACAACCATTACCTACCTTCCGTGCAGGTCGCGCTGGGCAGCTTTACCTATGCCGATACGCAGCTTCCTACGCCCTTTGCGCGATGGTTCGAGGATGAACTTCGGCTTGCGCTCGGTCGCACATCAAAGATGAAGCTTTTCGACAAACAGGTAGCGGCGGCTATGGATCCGGCAATTCGCGAGCAATATGCGGTTTTCTTTGGGCAGGATCGTGCGGATTCGATTCTATATGGAAAGTATATTCGAGATGGAGATGGAGTTCTGACCACTCTTTCCCTAACGGATCTTGCGACGGGTGCGTTGATAAGCGAAACCAGATATCTCGTAAAGAAGGGAATTTTGCCAGCCGATGTTTCTGTTGAGCCTTCCATCAAGGCTCTAGAGACGGCGGTAAGTTTGAGCCAGCTTGTACCGGGTTCTGTAAGCCAAGTATCAGGCAGTCCGTCTTTGGGTAGTCAAACCTATGCAATGTCAGATTTTCAGCTCAGCTTATCTACGGATCGGGGTGTAGGAGCCGTCTATCGAAATGGCGAACGGCTCAAGCTCTACCTGACTTCGAACAAGGATGCCTACCTTAAAATTTACCATGTAGATGTCAATGGCGTGGCTCAGCTCATCTGGCCGAACCGCTTTGGTGGTTCGGGCAAAATACGCGCAGGCGAGGCAATGCAATTTCCAGGACCAAACGACAAGTTTCAATATTTGCTTGGTCCTCCCTATGGAACCGAATATAT
>MWDY01000008.1 GCA_002070755.1 Spirochaetes bacterium ADurb.Bin110
AGGGAGTCTGGCCTCGATATTAAGAATCGCGCTATAGCGACAGATGACCGGATGCGCACGAATCTACCCGGCATTTGGGCGATCGGAGACGTAACGGGCAAAAGCCAATTAGCTCACGCTGCCTACCGTATGGCAGAAGTAGCCGTCTCCGATATCCTTGCAGGTCAAAATGCCCAGCACAGCGATCAAATATTCGTG
Organism: Spirochaetes bacterium ADurb.Bin110; assembly: GCA_002070755.1. Next base: position 199 of record MWDY01000008.1, read on the forward strand.
GCGGAAACAGTGCCTTGGGCACTCTACTCGTTGCCCGAAGCCGCAGGTGTTGGGCTCACCGAACAGGATGCTCGAGCAAAAGGTTACGATATCCAAGTCGTTCGAATGCCATATAATGTATCTGGCAGATTCGTAGCCGAAAATGGCTTTTCAGCTCCTGGATCCATAAAGATAATCATCGAGAAATCGAGCGAAAGGCTTCTTGGAATTCATCTCCTGGGAGCCTATGCGTCTGAGCAGATTTGGGGAGCCGCGCTCGCTCTCGAACGAAAACTACCAATCTCTGCGCTTCGAAATATGGTATTCCCTCATCCAACTGTCTCGGAAGTCATTCGCGAAGCAGCATGGAGCGTACAAGCGTCTGGCGGCACAGATCAATAGCACACATTAAACGAAAACTGGCTTATAAAGAGCCCATAAGGAGTCATATTATGCCAAAATCATTGCCCATCAAACCTGAAGATGTCAGAAAACCTGGGATGCTCGAAATCCCTTCTATACCGATCAATCAGTACAAGCGAAATATCAAGGAAGAACGAAAGCGTTTTGGAGATGATGGTCTCATTGCCATGCTCCACGACATGATCGTGGTCCGAGAATTTGAAACCATGCTAAATACATATAAGACAATGGGCTCATGGGAAGGAATTCCATACAGCTACAAGGGTCCCGCCCATCTTTCCATTGGCCAAGAGGCAGCCGTAGTCGGACAGGCTGCAGTCCTCGAGCCAGAAGACTTTATCTTCGGTTCCCATAGAAGCCATGGAGAGATTCTCTCAAAGTGCCTCTCTGCAGCTCGTAAAATGGATGAGTCTAAACTAATATCTACCATGGAATCCTGGCTGGATGGAGAAACACTCTCCTATGCCAAGCGCATGCCTTATGTGGATACATTCTCCCTCGCGCGCAATTTTATCATTTTTGGAACGCTTGGAGAAATATTTGCGCGCAAAGCCGGCTTCAATAGAGGCATGGGCGGATCGATGCATGCATTCTTTTTGCCCTTTGGCTCCATGCCTAACAACGCTATCGTAGGAGGCTCCGCAGATATAGCCCTAGGCTCTGCCCTCTATAAGCGCATAAATAAAAAGCCAGGAATCGTTATTGCCAATATCGGCGATGCTTCGATGGGTTGTGGTCCAGTGTGGGAAGCCATGATGATGGCATCCATGGATCAGTATCGCACACTATGGCCGGAATCGGTCGGCGGCGCGCCTCCGATTCTCTTCAATTTCTTCAACAACTTCTATGGCATGGGTGGACAAACCTATGGCGAAACAATGGGCTTTGGGGTGCTCGCTCGAGTAGGAGCTGGAGTCAATCCAGAAGCCATGCACTCGGAGCGTGTGGATGGCCTAGATCCATTGGCCGTAGCAGATGCCGTTCTGAGAAAGAAAAAGATCCTATTGGAAGGCAAGGGTCCGGTACTTCTAGATACTATTACCTACCGCATATCTGGCCATTCCACGAGCGATGCCTCCAGCTATCGCACTAAAGAAGAGATCGAAGAATGGCGGAAAAATGACTCTATTGATGATTTTTCGAAATATCTAATCGAAAATGCAATTCTAAAGGAATCCGATATCGAGGCACTGCAAAAAGATATACATAGCACGATCTATGAAGCCGTCAAGCTAGCTACGAACGATGAAGAATGCCCTAGGCCCACCGGTGCATTGATCGAATCGGTCATGTATTCAAATAAAAAAGAGCTTACATTCGATGCTCGGACTCCGGAACTTCTTCAGGCTGGCGAAGATAATCCTCGAGTGCAGTCGATCTCTCACCGCTCTCGCTATGCCTTCGACGAAGAAGGAAAAGCCATTCCCAAGAATAAGCTCTATCAGTTTCGCGATGGAATATTCGAAGCCCTGTTATATCATTTCAAGCTCGATCCAACGCTGGCTGCTTGGGGAGAAGAAAATCGCGATTGGGGTGGCGCCTTTGCAGTCTACCGAGGACTCACCGAAGCGCTTCCCTATCATAGATTATTCAACAGCCCTATTTCGGAAGCTGCCATAGTAGGTTCTGGCGTAGGATATGCCTTGTCTGGCGGACGGGCGGTAGTAGAACTTATGTATTGCGATTTTTTGGGCCGAGCAGGCGATGAAGTTTTCAATCAGGTCTCAAAGTGGCAGTCGATGTCTGCAGGTCTATTGAAGATGCCCCTTGTGGTTCGTGTCTCCATCGGAAATAAATACGGCGCACAGCATAGCCAGGATTGGTCTAGCCTTGTCGCCCATATTCCGGGACTAAAGGTCTATTTTCCTGCAACACCATACGATGCAAAAGGAATGATGCACCTTGCACTAAGCCATACTGATCCTGTAATCTTCCTTGAAAGTCAGCTCCTTTACGATGTGGGCGAGCAATTCGAAAAAGGCGGTGTGCCTAAAGACTACTATGAGATTCCTGAAGGCCTACCCGCTATTCGCAAACCTGGCAAAGATCTCACTATAGCAACCTATGGCGCTACCTTATACAGAGCCATGGAAGCCGCAAAAATCCTCGAGGAAAAGTACGGGCTTTCGGTAGAAGTGATGGATCTGCGCTTCCTTACCCCATTCGATTACGATCCGCTTGTAGAAAGCGTCAAGAAAACAGGCAGGCTCCTATTAGCTTCGGATGCGGTAGAACGTGGTTCATACTTGCACATTATTGCTTCAAATGTAGAGCAGCTTGCCTTCGATTGGCTCGATGCGCCTGTCGTCGTAGTTGGATCGCGCAATTGGATTACGCCAGCCGCAGAGCTCGAAAGCATCTTCTTCCCACAGCCTGAATGGATTGTCGATGCGGTGCATGAAAGAATTCTGCCACTCAAGGGCCATGAACCTTCGACTATCCAAACTACTGGGGATATTGCACGCCGCTATCGAATTGGTGTGTAAGTTTTGAAGGAATTGTGGCAGATACGAGAAAAAGGAAAGCTGCGATGAATGACTCTAAAGAACTGGAAAGAATCATAAATGATGCTAGAAACGAACCGGTATTGCGCCTTGAAGCCTTAGCGCAGCTTGCGGAAACGATGGGACAGCCAGCTGCCCGATCTGGAGAATCGAACAATCACATTCATACCTGCTACAGCTTTAGCCCCTATACACCTTCGGGCGCGGCCTTGGCGGCGCGCAACGCTGGCCTCGATGTTGCGGGTTCCGTCGACCACGACTCCTACGCGGCCGCGAGCGAAATGCGCGCCGCCTGTGCCTTGCTTGACATTGGTGTTGTGACGGGCTTCGAGCTAAGGGTCTCGCTATCTGAAGCCGCACGGAGTTTCCCCGAAAAGACAGCCACGATGCTCACCACCCGCAAACTCAACAACCCTGATTCTATAGGCAT
>MWDY01000009.1 GCA_002070755.1 Spirochaetes bacterium ADurb.Bin110
GAGCTCGATGGGAAAAAGGTCCTATTTGAGAATAAAAATGGCGAAAAGGGCTCCGTGGAAGCCGATATTATTTTGCTCTCTGTTGGACGCAAGGCCAACATCGAAGATTGGGGTGCCAAGGAGTCTGGCCTCGATATTAAGAATCGCGCTATAGCGACAGATGACCGGATGCGCACGAATCTACCAGGCATTTGGGCGATCGGAGACGTAACTGGCAAGAGCCAATTAGCTCACGCTGCCTACCGTATGGCAGAAGTGGCCGTCTCCGATATCCTTGCAGATCAAAATGCTCAGCACAGCGATCAAATATTCGTGGCGGAAACAGTGCCTTGGGCACTCTACTCGCTGCCCGAAGCCGCAGGTGTGGGGCTCACCGAACAGGATGCTCGAGCAAAAGGTTATGATATCCAAGTCGTTCGAATGCCATATAATGTATCTGGCAGATTCGTAGCCGAAAATGGCTTTTCAGCTCCTGGATCCATAAAGATAATCATCGAGAAATCGAGCGAAAGGCTTCTTGGAATTCATCTCCTGGGAGCCTATGCGTCTGAGCAGATTTGGGGAGCCGCGCTCGCTCTCGAACGAAAACTACCAATCTCTGCGCTTCGAAATATGGTATTCCCTCATCCAACTGTCTCGGAAGTCATTCGCGAAGCAGCATGGAGCGTACAAGCGTCTGGCGGCACAGATCAATAGCACACATTAAACGAAAACTGGCTTATAAAGAGCCCATAAGGAGTCATATTATGCCAAAATCATTGCCCATCAAACCTGAAGATGTCAGAAAACCTGGGATGCTCGAAATCCCTTCTATACCGATCAATCAGTACAAGCGAAATATCAAGGAAGAACGAAAGCGTTTTGGAGATGATGGTCTCATTGCCATGCTCCACGACATGATCGTGGTCCGAGAATTTGAAACCATGCTAAATACATATAAGACAATGGGCTCATGGGAAGGAATTCCATACAGCTACAAGGGTCCCGCCCATCTTTCCATTGGCCAAGAGGCAGCCGTAGTCGGACAGGCTGCAGTCCTCGAGCCAGAAGACTTTATCTTCGGTTCCCATAGAAGCCATGGAGAGATTCTCTCAAAGTGCCTCTCTGCAGCTCGTAAAATGGATGAGTCTAAACTAATATCTACCATGGAATCCTGGCTGGATGGAGAAACACTCTCCTATGCCAAGCGCATGCCTTATGTGGATACATTCTCCCTCGCGCGCAATTTTATCATTTTTGGAACGCTTGGAGAAATATTTGCGCGCAAAGCCGGCTTCAATAGAGGCATGGGCGGATCGATGCATGCATTCTTTTTGCCCTTTGGCTCCATGCCTAACAACGCTATCGTAGGAGGCTCCGCAGATATAGCCCTAGGCTCTGCCCTCTATAAGCGCATAAATAAAAAGCCAGGAATCGTTATTGCCAATATCGGCGATGCTTCGATGGGTTGTGGTCCAGTGTGGGAAGCCATGATGATGGCATCCATGGATCAGTATCGCACACTATGGCCGGAATCGGTCGGCGGCGCGCCTCCGATTCTCTTCAATTTCTTCAACAACTTCTATGGCATGGGTGGACAAACCTATGGCGAAACAATGGGCTTTGGGGTGCTCGCTCGAGTAGGAGCTGGAGTCAATCCAGAAGCCATGCACTCGGAGCGTGTGGATGGCCTAGATCCATTGGCCGTAGCAGATGCCGTTCTGAGAAAGAAAAAGATCCTATTGGAAGGCAAGGGTCCGGTACTTCTAGATACTATTACCTACCGCATATCTGGCCATTCCACGAGCGATGCCTCCAGCTATCGCACTAAAGAAGAGATCGAAGAATGGCGGAAAAATGACTCTATTGATGATTTTTCGAAATATCTAATCGAAAATGCAATTCTAAAGGAATCCGATATCGAGGCACTGCAAAAAGATATACATAGCACGATCTATGAAGCCGTCAAGCTAGCTACGAACGATGAAGAATGCCCTAGGCCCACCGGTGCATTGATCGAATCGGTCATGTATTCAAATAAAAAAGAGCTTACATTCGATGCTCGGACTCCGGAACTTCTTCAGGCTGGCGAAGATAATCCTCGAGTGCAGTCGATCTCTCACCGCTCTCGCTATGCCTTCGACGAAGAAGGAAAAGCCATTCCCAAGAATAAGCTCTATCAGTTTCGCGATGGAATATTCGAAGCCCTGTTATATCATTTCAAGCTCGATCCAACGCTGGCTGCTTGGGGAGAAGAAAATCGCGATTGGGGTGGCGCCTTTGCAGTCTACCGAGGACTCACCGAAGCGCTTCCCTATCATAGATTATTCAACAGCCCTATTTCGGAAGCTGCCATAGTAGGTTCTGGCGTAGGATATGCCTTGTCTGGCGGACGGGCGGTAGTAGAACTTATGTATTGCGATTTTTTGGGCCGAGCAGGCGATGAAGTTTTCAATCAGGTCTCAAAGTGGCAGTCGATGTCTGCAGGTCTATTGAAGATGCCCCTTGTGGTTCGTGTCTCCATCGGAAATAAATACGGCGCACAGCATAGCCAGGATTGGTCTAGCCTTGTCGCCCATATTCCGGGACTAAAGGTCTATTTTCCTGCAACACCATACGATGCAAAAGGAATGATGCACCTTGCACTAAGCCATACTGATCCTGTAATCTTCCTTGAAAGTCAGCTCCTTTACGATGTGGGCGAGCAATTCGAAAAAGGCGGTGTGCCTAAAGACTACTATGAGATTCCTGAAGGCCTACCCGCTATTCGCAAACCTGGCAAAGATCTCACTATAGCAACCTATGGCGCTACCTTATACAGAGCCATGGAAGCCGCAAAAATCCTCGAGGAAAAGTACGGGCTTTCGGTAGAAGTGATGGATCTGCGCTTCCTTACCCCATTCGATTACGATCCGCTTGTAGAAAGCGTCAAGAAAACAGGCAGGCTCCTATTAGCTTCGGATGCGGTAGAACGTGGTTCATACTTGCACATTATTGCTTCAAATGTAGAGCAGCTTGCCTTCGATTGGCTCGATGCGCCTGTCGTCGTAGTTGGATCGCGCAATTGGATTACGCCAGCCGCAGAGCTCGAAAGCATCTTCTTCCCACAGCCTGAATGGATTGTCGATGCGGTGCATGAAAGAATTCTGCCACTCAAGGGCCATGAACCTTCGACTATCCAAACTACTGGGGATATTGCACGCCGCTATCGAATTGGTGTGTAAGTTTTGAAGGAATTGTGGCAGATACGAGAAAAAGGAAAGCTGCGATGAATGACTCTAAAGAACTGGAAAGAATCATAAATGATGCTAGAAACGAACCGGTATTGCGCCTTGAAGCCTTAGCGCAGCTTGCGGAAACGATGGGACAGCCAGCTGCCCGATCTGGAGAATCGAACAATCACATTCATACCTGCTACAGCTTTAGCCCCTATACACCTTCGGGCGCGGCCTTGGCGGCGCGCAACGCTGGCCTCGATGTTGCGGGTTCCGTCGACCACGACTCCTACGCGGCCGCGAGCGAAATGCGCGCCGCCTGTGCCTTGCTTGACATTGGTGTTGTGACGGGCTTCGAGCTAAGGGTCTCGCTATCTGAAGCCGCACGGAGTTTCCCCGAAAAGACAGCCACGATGCTCACCACCCGCAAACTCAACAACCCTGATTCTATAGGCAT
>MWDY01000010.1 GCA_002070755.1 Spirochaetes bacterium ADurb.Bin110
ATCATGCGCTGCTTGGGTCTCCCATTCAGGCGATAAGCTTCGACGATTTTGAGCCACGTACGACCAGTTTTTTTATCATAGAGCTTTCCTAAGAACATAAGTGCCTCCTAGGAGGAGTATAGCACAACTGTAAAAGATTTACAATGCATTACGTATCATTTCTTCAAATATTTTTAAAAAATATTCCCTTCAGATTGTGCTGAAAGGAATTATTTCCCCTACTCTCTTATGTCAACTGTAAAAGTACGGGGGATATTCCCCTTTGGTTAATTTTTAAAATGATCAATTGGGGTAACTTATATGAAAATTGCTATAAAAAGAGATCAATTTGTCGGAATTTTCTTAATAGTTGTCGGCGTTATTTATGGATATATGACTTCTAAAATAGACTTTGCTATGACTGCTGAGTATCCAGGACCCAAGGCTTTCCCTTATATTGGAGTATTAGGTTTAATAGTCTGCGGACTCGGAATCTTTATTCAAAGCACAACAAGTAAAAAATCCCAACCTGTTTTCATGATGAAGGAAGGCTGGCTTGATATCTTCAAATCATTTACAGCACTTATACTTTATGTAATTGGTCTTAATTATATTGGTTATCTTATTTCTACGCCAATTCTTTTATTCTTTCTATCAAAATTTTTTGCAAAGAAAATAAAAATTAGTCTAAAAGGGAGAATAATCTTTTCAATTTTGACCACAATTGTTATCTACATTTTTTATGTATATGGATTTGATATGCAGCTTCCTGTTGGTTTGCTGTTTCAATAATCTATTATGAATGCTTTATTTCTAAATAAAGGAAATAATTATGAGTAATATATTGCCCTATATTTTGCAACAATTCATCCAGCCTATCAATTTTGTCTTTCTTGTAGTAGGCAGCATTATTGGAATTATTTTTGGAGCAATCCCAGGGCTCTCAGGAGCACTTGCAGTTATGCTTGTACTTCCTCTTACGTATACCATGAACACAGGGTCTGCAATTATATTGCTCATCAGTCTATGGGTTGGAGGAACATCGGGGAGTTTTATTGGCTCTATCCTTTTAGGAATTCCAGGATCTCCTTCTTCAGTCGCAACATGTTTTGATGGGTACAAAATGACATTGAAAGGGCAAACTAATAAAGCCCTTTCTATAGGAATGACTGCGTCATTCATCGGGAATGTCGGAGGTATTATAATAGCATGGCTTCTCTCTGAAAAAATTGCTAGTTTTGCTTTCAAGTTTGGACCATGGGAGTATTTCGGTCTTTGCTTCATGGCAATCACTCTTGTAATTGGATTATCTCGAGAGAATATATTTAAGGGTTTAGCATCCGCCTTTCTGGGGCTGTTAATGACATGCACAGGGTACTCTCCCATTGATGGAGTGCAACGATTCACATTTGGGAGCTATTACCTTGTTGGAGGATTTTCACTTTTTGCTGTGCTTATGGGTGTTTTTGGACTGAGTCAAATACTTACAGATCTCGGATTAGGGAATTATACATCGACAAAACCAGTTGAAACCCAAAAAAAACGTGGTCTTGATCTCAGCATAAAAGAGATTCTTAAAGAATGGGTCAATATCGTAAGATCGTTTTTGATTGGTCTTTGGATAGGCTTCTTACCAGGCCTTGGTCCTGGGCTTTCAAATCTTGTTGCCTATTCAGCGGCTAAAAATTCTTCAAAGCATCCTGAAACTTTCGGGACTGGAGATCCTTCGGGCGTTTGGGCTAGCGAGACTTCCAATAATGCATCAATTGGAGGTGCTCTTATTCCAATGAGTGCATTAGGAATTCCTGGCGATACAGTGACTGCTATTCTTATTGGTGCGCTTGCGGTTCATGGCTTACAGATGGGACCTATGATATTTAGAAATAGTGGACATATAATATACTTAATGTTTGCTACAGTATTAGTAGCTGCCATCGTTATATATCTCATTGAGATATTTACAATGAAATATTATTCGGCTATTTTAAAAATTCCACATTATTATCTTTACCCTGCACTTGCAATGCTCCTTATGATCAACGCCTATGTTGATTCCAATAATCTTTTCAATGCAGTGTTGATGCTAATATTCGCCATAGTGGGCATAATTATGTCTATGGGAAAATTGCCAACATCTCCATTTATTCTTGCATTTGTATTGGGGCCAACCCTCGAAAGCAATATGTTGAAGAGCTTTCAATATTCCAATAGTGTACTCACCTTTTTTGCCAGGCCATTATCCGCAACCTTTCTGCTGATAGGAATTATAAGTATTATCTATCCTCCAGTACAATCTTTACTTAAAAAAAGAAGGCTTCAAGTTGCTTAATTTAATTTAAGGAGAATTATATTTATGAATACAAATATGGTACAAAGCCTAAATCCAACAAAGGAACTAGAGCGCGCATGCAGGCGACCATGGGAGGGATATGTCTCTCCATTTAGAATTGCGCCAAATGTTTATTACATCTCCGGAAATGATTGGGTCGCTTGCTATCTCATCGAAACAAATGAGGGCCTGATTTTAATCGATACAGCAATGCATGAGACCCTTTACCTTATGCTCGAAAATATAAGAAAGCTTGGATTTAAACCTCAAGATATCAAAAAAATCCTATTAAGTCATGCTCATATCGACCATATTGGAGGAGCTCGCGCACTTAAAGAACTTTCTGGAGCAACTATTTATATAGGAAAGAGAGATATGTTCTTTTTAAAAGATAGGCGAGATTTAATTGGAAACGAAGAGGGTAACTATACATGTGGAGAATTTGAACCTGACGAGTTTTATTCTGATGACAAGCCCATTATCCTAGGCGATTTTTCTATCAAGACAATTTCTACCCCTGGTCACACTCCAGGCTGCACTTCATTCTTTTTTAATGTCAAAGATATAGATGGAAAAATTAAACATTGCGGAATGCATGGCGGTTTAGGATTAAATACGATGTCAGCTCACTATTTCAAAGAAAGTGGCCTTCCAATTTCTCTTCGTGATGAATTTATTGAGGGATTAAGAAAGCTTGATAAGCTTGATGTTGATATATGTATTCCTTCCCATACAAATCAAGTTGAGATTCTTAAGCTTAGAGATAAGATCAATGATAATTATAATCCTTATGTTAATCCTTCAGTCTGGCATGATTTATTAAGAAGTCGACAGCAAAAAGTCGAAGAATTAATAATGCAAGAAAATTCAAATCAATAAAGAGAAGAAACAGAAAAGATGATAGATACTCCAATTATCACCAATTATCAGGTCTATCCTGTTGCAGGCTACGACTCCATGCTCCTTACTCTGAGCGGTGCCCATGCGCCTTTTTTTACAAGAAATATCGTGATACTCGAGGATTCCTCAGGGAATACTGGTATTGGCGAGGTACATGGTGGAGAGAGTATTACAAAGGCGCTTGAGAGCTACCGCGAATTTCTTTTGGGTAAGCCAATTGGAGAGTGGAAAAATCTCATCAATGCAATAAAAAGTGGCAACTATGTGAATCCTGAGGATAGCGGCGAAGGGCTCCAGGGGCTTAATCTTAAGAACTTGCGTTTTGTAGTACATGCAGAAACAGCAGTGGAATGTGCGCTTTTGGATTTGGTGGGCAAATTTCTCGATGTACCTGTTGCAGCACTGCTCGGCGATGGTATGCAACGCGATTCAATGCCTTTTTTGGGTTACCTTTTCTTTGTGGCAGATGGACCAAAAACAGGGCTTCCTTACCTTACCGAAGAGACAAGCCCCCATTCATGGTTTCGGCTACGAAGAAAGCCAGCGCTCACTATTGAAGCAGTTGTCGAACAAGCACAAGCCGCTAAAGAGCACTATGGCTTTAAGGATTTCAAGCTAAAAGGCGGCGTGTTCGATGGCGAATTTGAAATGGAAGTGGTACGTGCCCTCAAAAAAACATTCCCAGATGCACGTATCAACATCGATCCGAATGGCGCGTGGTCGCTCGAAGAAGCAATTCGCCTCTGCAAGGATATGCATGGCATTCTGAGTTATGTTGAAGACCCATGCGGCCCAGAAAAAGGTTTTTCAGGCCGCGAAATAATGGCTGAATTTAAGCGCGCAACAGGTTTTCAGGTTGCCACCAATATGATTGCAACCGATTGGCGGCAATTTCGCCATTCCTTTGTCTTGGGTTCGATCGATATTCCACTCGCCGATCCGCATTTCTGGACAATGTCGGGATCAGTGCGGCTTGCACAACTCTGTGCAGACACCGGTCTTACATGGGGCTCTCATTCAAATAATCACTTTGATATTTCGCTTGCTATATTTGCTCATGTTGCCGCAGCAGCGCCTGGCGAAATCACTGCAGTCGACACCCATTGGATCTGGCAAGATGGACAGTACCTTTGCAAAGATCCTTTACCTATTGAGCATGGTCACATTGCGATTCGTAAAGATAAGCCTGGTTTAGGGATAGAAATTGACCTGAATGCGGTGGCACGTGCAGCGGCGCTCTATAAAACGCTTCCTTCTGGAGACCGCGACGACGCAATGGCGATGCAATTTCTCATTCCAGGATGGAAATTCGATAGCAAAAAGCCTTGCATGGTGCGCTAATGGTAAAGTAAAGGAGAAAATTCACCATGACCTCAGATGAAACCTTAAATTTTAAAGAGAGTAAAGGAACGCGTGTTCAAGGAAGAACACCGAAGGTCGTTGAAATGCGCATTATTCCTGTTGCGGGAAAAGATAGCATGCTCCTCAACCTGAGCGGTGCACATGGTCCATATTTTACCCGCAATATCGTGATACTCAAAGATGAAGAGGGAACTTTGGGCGTAGGAGAAGTACCTGGCGGAGAAAAGATTTATTCAACTTTGCAAGATGCGGTGCCGCTCGTGGTGGGTTCCGAAATTGGACATTATGGCGATACTCTCTTTTCGATGCGTCGCGCATTTGCTTATCGAGATGCAGAAGGACGAGGCCAACAAACCTATGATCTACGCACCATGGTGCATGCAGTGACCGCGGTAGAAGCAGCGCTCCTCGACCTATTAGGCAAATTTCTAGGTGTGCCCGTTGCTTCGCTTTTGGGTACTGGTCAGCAGCGCAAGGACGTCGAAATGCTTGGGTATCTCTTTTTTGTTGGAGATCGAAGAAAAACAGACTTGCCCTACGATGATGAATCTAATGCACCAGAGAAATGGTATCAGCTCAGAAACGAGGAAGTGTTGAGTGCTGATGCTGTGGTTGCGCTGGCTGAAGCAGCACAGGCTCGTTATGGTTTTCGCAATTTTAAACTTAAGGGTGGAGTATTGCGCGGTGATGAAGAAATGAAGGTCATTGAAGCACTAAAAAAGCGCTTTCCTACTGCGCGCATTACGCTCGATCCGAATGGTGCGTGGTCGCTCGATGAAGCCATTCGGCTTTGCAAAGACAAAGTAGGTATTCTCACCTATGCGGAGGACCCTTGTGGCGCTGAAAAAGGATTTTCAGGAAGAGAGATCATGGCAGAATTCCGACGAGCAACAGGGCTTCCTACTGCAACCAACATGATTGCCACTGATTGGCGCGAATTTGGGCATTCGATTGTGCTGCAATCTGTGAGTATTCCGCTTGCTGATCCACATTTCTGGACAATGCATGGTGCAGTCCGGGTTGCGCAGCTCTGCAGTGAATGGGGCATTACATGGGGCTGCCACTCCAATAATCATTTCGATATTTCATTAGCAATGATTGCACAGACAGGAGCTGCTGCGCCTGGAGACATCACCGCACTCGATACCCACTGGATTTGGCAAGAAGGCCGCGAGCGGCTTACAAAGAACCCACCGCAGATTGTCGATGGTATGATTCATGTCGACAATATTCCGGGCTTAGGAATTGAACCCGATATGGATCAAATTGAAGCAGCACATAGGCTCTATTGCGAACATGCGCTCGGTGCACGAAATGATGCAATGGCAATGCAATATCTTATTCCAGGGTGGAAGTTCGACAATAAAAAGCCGTGTCTTGTGCGCTAGTCGGCAATACAGCAATGCAAATGGATGGTCGAAGACTATCTCATGGCATTCATTTCATAAAATAACTACAAATAGAGGGAGGAATTAAAATGAAAGTAGGATTTATTGGCCTTGGCATCATGGGCAAACCGATGAGCAAAAATCTTATCAAAGCGGGCTATTCGCTCGTCGTCAATGACGTCAACAAGGCAGCCGTTGCAGAACTTGTTGCGCTTGGTGCAGAAGCCGCTGCTACAGCTCGCGAAGTAGCCGAAAAATCAGATGTTGTGATTACCATGCTTCCCAATTCTCCGCATGTAAAGCAGGTTGCACTTGGAGAAAATGGCATTATTGAAGCAGCACGTCCTGGGCTCGTTTATATCGATATGAGCTCGATTGCACCACTTGTGAGTAAAGAAGTGAGCGCAAAGCTCGCGGAAAAAGGCGTTGAAATGCTCGATGCGCCAGTTTCAGGTGGTGAGCCAAAGGCAATCGATGGTACGCTGTCCATAATGGTCGGTGGAAAACAGGAAGTCTTCGACAAGTATTATGATTTACTCAAAGTGATGGGCAGCTCAGTGGTCCGTACTGGCGATATTGGCGCGGGCAATACCACAAAGCTTGCAAATCAAATCATTGTGGCTTTGAATATTGCCGCAATGTCGGAGGCGCTTGTGCTGGGAACCAAGGCAGGAGTAGAGCCTGAGCTTATCTACAATGCGATCCGTGGTGGGCTTGCGGGTAGCACCGTACTTGACGCAAAAGCGCCACTCGTGATGGATCGCAAATTCAACCCTGGTTTTAGAATCAATTTGCATATAAAGGATTTGGCCAATGCAATCGAGACAGCGCACGATGTCGGCGTGCCGCTCCCGCTCACGGCATCGGTAATGGAAATTCTGCAATCGCTGAAGGTCGATGGTATGGGCGAGCTCGATCATGGCGCCATCATTCGGTATTACGAAAAACTCGCCAAAGTAGAGGTGTCGCGCTGAAACTTGTTTTTCGGTGTGGCGCACTGCTTTTAGCATGCGTGCATCTACTCAATATTCAATCGCCGCTGGTGCCTAGCTGGATTATGGCTATGACATCAGTGGCGGTTCTTCTTCCTGGGTTGTCTCTTGTCAGTGCGGGTTTTAAAAAAGCCACTATTATTTTTTTAGTTGCAGGCGCTGCAATACTGCTTGCAACAGGGCAGCCTTTCTCCGAGTGGCTTATTGCGATCAATTCAATGACCAACACCGTCGCCATTATGGTGGCAATGCAGCTTGTTGCCATTCCTATTTCAATAGGTCGATATGATGAGCGTATCTGCCAATGGGCAAATCAACATGCACGAAGCAACACAGCGCTTTTTTCGTTTTCTACGCTTGTCACCCACCTTTTCGCGAGTTTTCTCAATATGGGAGCGATTCCACTTTCCATGAATCTGATGGGAAAAACAATTCGATCTCGATTGTCCGGAGAATCGGCTGATCGTTTTCTTGCGGTAACGGTAAGCCGAGGCTATGTCCTCGCTGCGCTTTGGGCACCACCTGCAATCAATTTGTATCTCGTAGGACAAGCAACAGGTATCCCGTGGTCCCAACTGCTGATGCCGGGAATTTTGCTTGCAATGATCGGCTTTGGCTTGAGCTATTGGGCGGAGCTCCGGCATGGTGTTATTGCTGAAAAATCAAAAAATGCTGGACGAGCAAATGCGCTTTCCATGGAGCATACGCCGAATGCTTCCTGTAATAATGCTAATCGTGTTAATGATATAGAGGTTTTCCGTTCTTCTAAAATTTATCATAGCTCAGGCCGAAATGAAAATGCAGCGATGCTCCATGTTGGAATCGCCGCCTTATCTATTGCCGGAATAGTCTTCTTTTTAGAGAAAAAAGCTATTGGGGCAAGCTATACGCGCATTATGCTTGCAGGTGCCCTCGTATCGGCGATATGGTCGCTTGCGCTCCATGATAGTTGTAGATTTCGCAGAGCAGCACATGAGTATTGGGACGACGGACTTCTCAAGGTTCGAGATATGGGGCCATTTTTTGTGGCGATGGGGATTTTTTCTCGATCACTTCAATCTTCTGGAATACTTGATGCAATAGCTCCTTTTATTCAGCATTCTGCAGGGCAACTTGGCCTTTTTGCAGTAGTGCTTTTGCCGCTCGTAATGACTGGACTTTCAGTAATAGGATTTCATCCTTTCATAACGATCGTCTTGTTTGGCACTATTCTGGCAGCAACACCTATGAAACTCCCCATGTTGAGCATCGCGCTGAGCCTTGCCGTGGGAGGTGCGGCTTCCTATATGATTTCCCCTTTTGCAGGGATTATTATGAGCATTTCGCGCTATACAGGAGCTAAAGCTTCGCAAATCTCCATCAAATGGAATGGTGCCTACAGCATAGCTTTTTTCATCGTTGGAGTGCTATTTGCAATAGCTTGGGGGACCATAATTGGGAGATAATGAGGCATTTCATAATAAATTTAATAATAAAAAGACATAATGTCAGGATATATCAGGAGGGCATATGTTGACGAACAAAGAAGAGAAAGCTCGATATATCAAAGTAAATGGAAAGGACACCGTGGCAATTATTGTCAATGAAGGTGGGCTTGCTGCTGGAACAAAATTTTCAGATGGGCTTGAGTTGAAGGAGGCTATTCCTCAAGGTCATAAGGTGGCACTCAAGGATATTGAACCTGGCGAGCCCATTATCCGCTATGGCATGGTAATTGGCTATGCAATGCGAAGCCTTCCTAAAGGAAGTTGGGTCGATGAAACAGCTTTGGAGTTGCCGGCACCACCAGATTTAGATGCGCTCTTAGCACAACTGTCCCACCAAGAGGGTAGTTTGCACTCGAGGACAAAGAAAAAGCAGACTCAAAAGACGCCATTATCAATGCCGAACACCACGTCTTCAGCACAGTCTTTCGTAGCGCCGTCCTTTCAATCAGAGCCACCTACCTTTGAGGGTTACCGCAATGCTGATGGAACTGTTGCCTGCAAAAATTTGCTGGGCCTTGTCCCTTCAGTGCAGTGCATGGCAGGGGTGCTTAAGGTTGCTGCAGCGCGCATCGAAAAAGAACTTTTGCCTCGTTATCCTCATGTTGATGGTGTTGTTGCGCTCAATCATAGCTATGGATGTGGAGTTGCAATTTCAGCAGCTGAATCTGAAATACCTATAAGAACAATTCAAAATCTTGCTTCGCATCCTCATTTTGGAGGCTTGGCACTCATTGTTGGCTTAGGTTGTGAAAAACTGCAGCCAGAACGCATTGCTACTGCGCCACAACATCAGATTATTCGCTTGCAAGATCAGGCTGGCTTTTCGGCAATGGTTGCAGAGCTTATGCGCGTTGCGGAAGCGAGGCTTGCGATCCTCGATCAGCGACGGCGGGAGCCCTGCCCGCTTTCTGACCTTGTGGTAGGCGTTCAATGTGGTGGCTCTGATGCATTTTCTGGTGTCACCGCAAATCCCGCAATTGGCTATGCCTCGGATCTCTTAGTGCGCGCAGGCGCAACTGTAATGTTTTCTGAAGTCACTGAGGTTCGAGATGCGGTACATTTGCTCGTACCACGCGCTGTATCAAACGATGTCGCCCAAACACTTATTCGAGAAATGAAATGGTACGATGAATATTTAGCGCGCAGCAATGTGGATCGTTCCGCCAATCCGGCACCCGGAAACAAAAAAGGCGGCTTATCAAATATTGTCGAAAAGGCGCTTGGCTCAGCAGCAAAATCTGGTATAAGTCCTATTGTAGGGGTACTTGCTCCTGGTGAACGTGTGCCGCGCGAGCAATCCTCTCAAAGAGCGACGCATGGACTCTATTTTGCTGCAACACCCGCCAGCGATTTTATCTGCGGTACACTCCAGCTCGCTTCTGGCATCCATGTGCAGGTTTTTTCTACAGGCAGAGGAACGCCCTATGGATTAGCGATGGCGCCCGTCATCAAAGTGAGCTCGAATAGTCGCCTGGCTCATCAATGGCCAGACCTTATCGATATCGATGCTGGTGAAATTGCTAACGGTACTGCAATCATAGAAGAAGTTGGTCAGCAAATATTCAATTATATTATTGATGTGGCGAGCGGACGAAAAAAAACCTGGGCAGATGTCCATGGCTTGTATAACGATCTTGTGATCTTCAATCCTGGGCCTGTGACATAGCATGAGCAAATATTTCTAAATTAAAACTATTATAGATAGAAGTTATTAAGGAATGGCACCCTGTAACTCCTCACGCAGAGCTATGAGGATAGAGAAATGAAAAGCTACAAGAGGATCGCTACAAAAGATTGAGAAGATATCTGAGCATGCTCTGACCGCGGAGTACCACAATATATTATCGCTGAGCGGCTTGGCGTGAGCCAGGCGGCTATTTCTAGAGAGCTCAATAGAGGTGTAGATCGAAGATCCTCCAACTCCTTTTTGTCACAGTCGGTGATAAACTTCCGGTTTCAGACCTTGACACGCCATGGGACATTATCATGGAGTTTCAACAGATTTTGCTGAATTTTTTTCTATGATAAACATTTTGCAATTAACTTGATCGATTCTTTATTCCCTTTTTCTTGTATATGAATCTATGCCTACTACCACAAGAATTATCAAGCCTTTGATAACATACTGAATGAAGACAGGCACTCCAAGGAGATTAAAGGCATTAGTGATAACAGTGAGAAGCAATACTCCGATTATTGAACCTAGTACTGTCCCTTCGCCTCCAGATACTGAAGTACCGCCTATTACTACTGCAGCTATGGCATCCATATCATAATTTTGCCCAGCAAGAGGAGTGGCTGAGGATAATCTTGAGGCATATACGACTCCCGAAATGGCTGCCATAAGTCCTCCGATTACGAATGTCATAATATGGTAATAGTCAACAGCAACTCCTGCTAATTTACTTGCTTCTTTATTCCCCCCTACTGCACAGCAATATCTTCCTAGTTGTGTCTTGGAAAGAATGAATTGAAATAATAAAGCTAACAAGACCATTATTATTACTGGTATAGGGATGCCCCAAAGATAACCAGAGCCTATTATTTCGAATTCTATTTGCTGACCGTTAATAGGATAACCACCAGTATAAAGATAAACTAGACCTCTAATAATTGTAGATGTCCCAAGCGTAGCTATCATCGGTACAATATGTATCTTGGCTGCTAAGAAACCATTAATAAACCCAATCAAGAGGCCAACAAGAATAGCTATTAATGCTGCGAGTGTCCAATGCATTGACCCTTGGAGGCCTAAGGCAAGAGCTGCTGATAGTGCCAGTGTCGAACCGACAGAAATATCAAATCCACCACCGATAATGACAAATGTGGTACCTATTGCCATTATGCCTACAATTGCGCTTTGCCTAAGGATATTTAATAAGTTAGTAGCTGAAAGAAAATTCTGCGTTACTAGTGAAATGCCTAGCGAAAGGACAAAAAAACTTAAAAGCAATCCATAACGTCTTAAGATATCCTTTATGTCAAAGGATTTTGTCTTTTCTTTTGTAATAAATTGATAATCATTCGGAATTGAACCTTTTACCCCACCAATATCATTACTATTGTTCATTATTCACCTCAATCATTTCCTTCAATAGCATATCTTCAGAAGGAAGCTCCCAAAATGTTCGCTTAATTTTCCCTTTTTGCATTACCAATATCCGATCTGATAAGGTGAGAGCCTCCTTCGGATCATCAGAAAAATAAAGTACTGACTTTCCATTCGCTGCAAGATCGCGAATTATATGATAAATTTGGTCCTTTGTTGCTACATCTATTCCATGAGTTGGTTCGTCAAGAATTAGTATCTGTGGAGAAGAAAGGATCCATCTTGCTAATATACACTTTTGTTGGTTCCCCCCACTTAGATATTTTATCTTCTGTTTTAGATTGACGTATTTAATTGAGAGTTGAAAAGCAACTTTTTCTGCTTTTGATTTTTCAATCTTGCTAAAAATAATCCCCCAGCGAGCAATAGTGCTTAACGATGAGAGGGTTATATTGCTTATAATACTATGATTAAGTATTAGCCCTTGAGTCTTTCGGTCTTCTGGTACCATTCCAATACCATGCTTGAGTGCATCATGTGGCGTATGGAGTTGTGTGGTTTTGCCATTTATTTTTATTGTGCCTTTGTGTTGGGTAGAAGCTCCAGATAAAGTTTTTGCCAGTTCACTCTTTCCGGATCCTACAACCCCAATAATTCCAATCACTTCTCCCGCATGTGCATCGAAAGATACATTTGTAAACTCATTTTTACGCCCCAAATTATTTACTTCAAGGACTACATTTCCAATTTGCGACTTCTTGTAGGATCGTGACTCAACAATTTCCCTTCCAAGCATTAATGACACAAGATTCTTTATGGGAACCTGGGGGGAAAGGTCTTCCGCTACTATGCGTCCGTCTCGGATTACAGTTGCACTATCTGCAATACTTCTTACCTCATCTAGGAAATGGGTTATGAAAACTATACTCATTCCTTGCTGCTTGAGATCATTTACTATCTCGAAGAGCCGTAAGGTTTCTTGTTTGCTAAGCGATTCTGTCGGCTCATCCATAATCAAGATAGAACTCTTTCTCGAAACCGCTTTCATAATTTCGGCTATTTTTCTTTGTGCAGGGTTTAGATCTCTTATCTTCGTCTTTGGAGAAGCATCCAAGCCGAGATGTTCACTGAGGTCTCTGTATTCAGAAAAAATAGATTTGCTATTCAATATTCCCGCATGTCTGACACATTCATGACCAAGAAAAACAGCTCCCATAACAGTCAATGTTGGAATAAGACTGGATTCTTGATGAACAATACTTATGCCGGCTCTAAAAGCATCTATAGGTGCGGTAAATTTGACGGGATTTCCATTCAGATAGATTTGTCCTCTGTCTGCTCTGTAGATACCACATAGAATTTTCATTAATGTCGATTTTCCTGCACCATTGGCTCCGAGAAGGGCTATGACTTCGCCTTTTCTTAGCGAGAAGTCTACATTATCGAGGACTTTCACACCTAAGAAACTCTTTGAAATACCTTTCATGGATACAATAATTCTATTTTGCTCCGATCTCAGATTACCCATTTTGATCTTTCCATCTTGCAGAGATAGCCTCAATATGCCTTTCAGGAACATATAAGATGTTCCAGCAGACCGCTATATCATAATCGATCAAGCTTTCTAAATAAGAATCCCTCGTGGCATCATCTATCATAGTGTCATAGGACGAATGGTCAACTAACTCAATTCCAGCATAAACATAAGGCATAGCTTGCATATCTCGATCTATTTCTTGCATGCATTTTTGTATTTCTCGTCTTGCAAATGAAGACGAAATGCCTTTTTTCTCCATAATGTCATCTAATATATTCGTCTCTATACTGAAGAGTTCTGACACAAATGAATAAGCCATTCTCTTTTCTACACCAGCTTGCTCAAGACCTTTGGTAAGAAGGCCAAATTCAAGCGGCAAGCCTGCTGGAGCATAAGTTTTGCAATAGAACATGGGTTTTATAAAATCAGCATATTCTGAAAGAAGATGGTAATCTTGCCCAACTAAGAAAGCAATTGAAGGAGCAAAGAGATCCAAACCTACGCGTAGTCTGTTCTCATGCGCAGCATGAGCATATTTTGCAACAAGTAATTCTATAACATGACTTCGAAACACAAGCATAGGCTTAGCTTGTTCCATATACACCGCAGCACCATTAGAACCCAGCTTTGCGCAATTAATAAGCAGCGAGGAAAGATCAACCCAATCCTTATCAGTAGAATTTTTATAAGCTTCTCTGCATAGGGGACAAGCACAGGCGCCCAAAAATTCCAATCCATTTGCAGGCGATGGAAACCTAATTCTATCTAAGAAAATTCCATGTGCTCCAATGTTGATAGCTGAATCAATTGCCCATTGAATTCCTTGTTCATCTTGTCCAAGCGATGCAGGACAATGGAAAAGAAATTTTTCATCGCCTTTCCCTATTCTTTTCCAAACCCCAAGACTGCCATAACCATCATTGCCTTTGGAATCTTTTGCAAGAGGTACATGGCTACTAAGACTAGCTGGTCTATCCGCAAAGACCATAGTCCATCTATAGACAGAAGTCCCCTTCTTCTCACATTTTTCAACAACCTGATTAGCAAGTTCTGTGAATTCGGCACTAATAGAAAGCATAAGATCATTAGGGCAAAGCGCATTGAGGACATAATCAAGTTTTCTTAATATGAGCTCTTTACCTAGTTCATTTACTTGTTGTGGTCCAATCATAAGCTGGACCGCTATCCTTTTATTTCTATTCAGCAACTAATCAACCCCTATCTATATTATGTGGTCAAGATGATTAATAGCGGGAATCTTAAAAAGGTTCCCGCTATTAATATCGCTAAAATAAGTTACATTTCAGGCACATATTGATCGACATTTGACTTATCAACAAAGACTGGAACTATTTCAACAAATGTTGGTACCTTTTTGCCAGCTAGATAATTCGCTGTGGTCTCAACAGCAGTATAGCCAATATTAATGATAGAAGCAAACGCGGTCATTTGAACATTTCCTGCCTTAATCTCAGCTTGTAGTGCTTTAGAATATTCTAGCGCAGTGACGTATTTGCCTTTTAATCCGGCCTCTCTAATCGCTTTGGCGGCAGCTATTGCTCCATCTGTCCATTCCGCAGACACCAAATCAAAAGGTTGCTTTGTCTGAAGAAAAGCTTCCATTGCAGCTAGTGCACCCTCTCTAGTCCAACCTGGAATTGCCTGACTATAAACGATTTTGTACTTGGGATACTTGGCTAATTCTGCTTTGAAACCATCACTTCGAAGGCGTTGGGCACTCGTTCCAGGCTCGCCTTCAATAAGAACGATATTTGCAGGCCGATCACCAAGTAACTTAGCTGCCATTTGACCCATCATTATCCCGTAAGTCTTGTCATTTATACCAATAAAGGTAACGACCCCAGGATATTGGCCCGTCGGATCTGGCCCTATTGTATTAGTAAAAGTGATCAATGGAATATTGGCATCATTGCACATTTTCACAGCAGGTAAAAGCGCCTGGGGATCGCAGGAACATAACATAATAGCATCAACCTTTTTTGATACAAAATTTTCCACTTGATTGAGTTGCTTTCCAGCATCCCATTCAGCGTCAGCGTATGTAAGAGCAATGTTATACTTAGCAGCAGCTTGATCCATTCCTTTACGCTCAACAGCAAAAAACTCTACTGAACCGGGAAGACATACTGCAACGCTTTTTTTAGCTTGAGCAAATGCACCTACTAATAAAACAGTCAGACCTAGAACAACAATCAAAATTCTCTTCATATAAAAACCTCCTACAAAATAGTGGATAGTCAGTTTAGCAGCAAATTTGATGCCAATTGCAATCAATTCTTTGAATTCTTATTTGAAATTACTTCTTTTTATTTTAATAAAATAAGATAATCATCCTTATCTTAATATCAGAAGTATACAGAATAGAAAGCTTGATTATGGTTCATTGTTCAACAATTAGCACATCATATTCTAGCTAATGTGCTTTTTATGGCACAGCTACAATTACAATTCTGATTTTACACCATTAGAATGAGGAATTATTTACTCAACATCATTGCTAATAAATAATTCTATATTTTGATAGAAGATATTGGTTCTTCAAAGGGTAGCTCTATAAAAAAGGTGGTACATCCTGGTTGACTTTCGCACCAGATTCGACCGCCATGTGCTTCAGTAATCTGCTTACATATAAATAATCCTAATCCAGCATGGGCCTTGCTATTCTTTTCGCTTAAGAATGGAGTAAATAGGCTTGAAATACGTTCCTTAGGAATACCTTTCCCATTGTCTCTAATCTGCAGGAGCACAGTATTATTCGCCTTCTTGTATAGGCTCACAATTATCTCACCACCTTCGTTACAAGCATCGAGTGCATTTAAGATCAAATTTATTAGCACTTGCTTAATCCGTGATTGATCCATTTTGACCAAGGTTTGCTCGCCTGGCAAATTGACCTTGAGAGCTATTCTGAGACGCCTAGCCTCATAGTCAAGTAAGGAGAATGTCTCCGAGACTACCTGATTCATATCAAAAGTCATTAACGTAGAAGAATCTATACTAGAAAACGAAAGCAAGCTCAGCATACTGCTGCTTATTCTCTGGATCTCCTTTTTTATTACTTGTAAACGTTCTCTAGAATAATTATCTTTTGCCTTCATTAGCAGCAGCTCGACATAATTTGAAATAATACCAAGAGGATTATTGACCTCGTGAACAATCCCAGCTGCTAATTGGGCTATTGAAGAAGCTCGATCTGTCCTAGTCAAATACTCGCGTGTGAGTTTTTCTTCTGTTACATCTTGGAGAATGAGGGTTGTACCAGCGAGTTGCTTAAGATTATCATGAAATGGATATAGCATAATATCAATGAATTTCCCGTTTGTAGTGGGCCATTGCTTCCATATTTCCTGCTTTCCAGATTTCATTGCTTGTATTATTTGTATTAGAATATCTTTACCTAATGAGTTTTGCAAATTGCTAATCGTAACATGGTCTTCAGTAATTGTTTTGTAGCCATCCGATGCAATTGAGCCGTTAAGATGGTTGGTGGATAGAATCTCTAAAGCAGCCTGATTCGATAAATAGATATTCCCTTCACCATCAAAGAAAATCATTCCTAATGGAAGATTTGAAATAATCTCTTCATTATATTTCTTATATTTAAGTAGCCGTATATTCTTGCTAACAAGCTCCTCTCTGGATTCACTAAACGAATATGCTAAATCGACCATATCCTCTCGATCTAGACTTCTTGTAGGTTGTGTTTCTAATATCTTTCCAGATTTGATTATTGATAACTCATCTGCTATGCGAAGTACCTCATCAACAGTAGAGGCAACATATAATATGGAACATTCTGAGCCCTTCAAATGAGTAATCATTGAATACAGTACCTGTACTTCATCAGAAGTGAATCTTGCTAATGGTTCATCAATCATTAGAACTCTAGGCGAAAATATAAGAGCACGTGAAAGCTCTATAAGTGTTGATTCAATTCTGTTGAGCTTATATACCGGCAACCTAAGATCAGGATGGAGATTCCATTTCTCACATATATTAAGAATCTTCTCCTCAATCTCGTTGCGCATTCTATGAGTTGAGATACCAATACTCATATGCCCTGATGCAACATTCTCCCATGGTGTTAATGTAGGAATAATTCTAGGAGTCTGATGAAAGACGCCCACTTTTTCATGCATCATGATCTGTGGACTGATTTTCATAAGACTTTTTCTATCGATTATTATTTCGCCATTCATGAGCCTCATGTTGCCATCAAGCAAGGAAGCAATACTTGATTTTCCTGAACGACGCTCTCCAATTATTGCATGCACCGTGCCTTGATCTACTTTCAAGTTTAAGCCGTTGAGGGGTACTCTTTCTTTACAGAATGCAGTGATGTTCCTTAATTCAATACCTTGCGTCATTTCCAAAGCCTATTTTATTAAGCTTATTATAGAGAGTCCTGCGCGGAATCTTGAGCAATTTTGCTGCTTGTGTTTTATTTCCATTTGTCTTAGCCAATGCATCCATGATCATTTTGCGTTGTAGGTCCTGGTATGCTTCATTAATGCTACTTTTTTCATACTCAAGAGATATATCATTTTTGCAAAGATTTGTCTTGTATTGTTCGGGTAAATGCTCAGGCCCTAGTCTTTGACCATCGCAAAAAATAATAGCACGCTCTATGCAGTTTTTAAGTTCTCGAACATTTCCTGGCCATGTTTGAGCTCTCAAAATATCAAGAAATTGCTCATCAACAACTGGCTCCTTTTTGTTATATGCTCTACAGAAATCAGTCACAAATTTTCTTACTAAGAGAGGAATATCCTCAATATGCTCTCGCAGAGGCGGAGTATTTATGCTGATGACTGATAGCCGGTAAAAGAGATCTTCTCTGAATAGCCCTTTATGTATTAGATCAGGCAGATTCTGATTGGTCGCAGAGATTATTCGAATGTTCACATGGAGATCTTCTGTGCCACCAACTCTCCTGAAATCTCCCCCTTGAATAATACGAAGGAGCTTGGATTGCAATCTAATATCCATATCTCCTATCTCATCCAGAAAAACAGTTCCCGTATTTGCGCTCTCAAAAAGACCTACTTTTCTTGATTGTGCACCCGTGAATGCTCCTTTCTCATATCCAAATAGTTCACTTTCAAGAAGAGAATCAGGGATAGCAGCACAATTTATTTTTTTAAGAGGAAATTGCAAACGCAAGGATCGACAATGGATAGCTTCAGCGACGAGCTCTTTCCCTGTACCACTCTCGCCAGTAATTATCACAGGTACATCGGTTGGCGCTATACGCTCTATTGTTTCCTTTAGCTTCAGTATGGCCAAACTTTCCCCATATAGCATATCTGGAGGCATTTGACGGATATTATGATTAGGGGCATCTAAAATCATTTTGCTATATTGAGAAAGTTCTTCGCGAAGTCGAGCAAAATCGAGCGGTTTAGTAAAAAAATCTACAGCGCCACATTTCATTGCAAAAACGGCAGTCTCTACTGAAGGATAAGCAGTCATCATAAAAATTTTGAGATTAGGAGAAGCCGATCGTAAATCATTAAGAAGATCCAAACCACCACGCTTAGGCATGCGAACATCTACAATTGCAAAATCTGGTTTCTCATTATGTAGGCAACTCAGAGCATTTTCTGCACTATCCGCAGGAACAGTAAGATATCCATCACTTTGGAGGAGCTCAGAAAGAGATACTCTCATTCCTTCTTCATCATCGACAATGAGTATTTTGGACTTCATATTGAATTGTTTCTAAAGATACATTTCAATCTAGTCAAAGTCAACATAATGCAAGACAGAATATTGGACACGATACGTCGTAGGCCATATGAGTAGCTATTACACGCTTTGCTAACACTGAAGAATATGAGGCGCCCCAAAAGTCTATCGCTATCTCAGCTTACTGTTAAACTCTTATTGCCCATCGATGAATATCATTGAGAAACCATGTCTTTATCCTGCTCATCCGGTCTAATTTGTCCTTGTCTAATTGCGCATCGCGAGCCTGAATCAAAGCCTGGCCCCATAGGCAGCCTTTCTTGAGTGGATATCCTTATAACCCTTTGTGCGAGAAAAACGCGAAAAAATGCGCAATAGCAATTCTGCCTTGCAGGCACTCACCGATATTACTTTACTTCTCTAAGGAGGACACTCAATTCACTATAAAACAATCATAGCCTCTAGTTCTACTGCCACCGAGGGCTCGAAGTAGGTAAGCGGGCTTGGCATTGCTGGTGACTCGCCACCACCATATTGTTCGTCATGAATGCTGAAATGAACATGGCTACCGTCATTATAGTAGGGAATAATGCCAATTCGATCTATCTCCTCTGGGTTACAGGGAAGTTCTGTTGCTAAGGGCGGTGAATCTGGTAAGCCTGACAAGGTACAGGCTGCCATAAAAGAGCAACAGAGATACACTATGATCGAACTGTTTTTCACTTTCATATTTATATTTTGGGGCTTCAGGGAATAGTATAGGCGTGTTGCCTCACGATAAGATCTAAGCGTAGAGGATCCATTGCCTCATCATAAATCCTAACTTTAAGTAATCAAATATGAATTCTTAAAATGTTCTAAAAGACTCCTACATGATGAAGACATATATTTATTTTGGGAGAGATTCATAAGCTTCGTGACTGCATCATCGAGTAGATGTTTGAGCTCGATTGGTGGAGGCCTGCTGCCCTCTGGCGTAGATTTGTCTTCGCCTTCTCATCAAGATCAGGACTTTCTAAGAGCCTCTGGTAAAGAAGCCAGGCTTTCGCTCATACCAGTCATAAAACGTACTGATGGGAATCTGATGCTTAAGGAGTACTCCTCCTTTTGTATGCGACCTACCTTTGATTTCGAGTTTCTTTCGTTCAACTTTCAAGAGCCGATCAATCGTTGCTGGACTTATCGTATAGTGCACATTTTCCTTGCGCTTTTTCCGTGTCCGAGAAACTCCTACCACCACTCGTATTGGCTTTTCATCGATCACAAGAGTATGTACTTCCCCCCATGTCGCAAGGATATGAATGGCATAGTTGCGACTATAGCCAGTATTCTTTGCAAACTCATCTAAAATCTTTTCTTTTTCTGCTTTCCTTGCTTTTTGATAGCGCGGTACGATTTTCCTAGTGAGTGATTGCCTATCCTTCATTCGTAAGCCCATTGCTGTGCCTCCGCCTTGTATTTTTTGCTAAGGCGTCACACTCTGCCAGACTTAGAATTTATGATGAGGAATTAATTTCATTTCAGCTAAATTTTTGATGAGCAATACATTGTCTTGCTAACTTGAGCGGCGAGATGTATAATTAATTATCTTTTTCGGGCCTTCAAAGGAGGTGATGTGCCTGAGAAGGAGATGGGCAAAGTTCTTCGAAGGCTTTTGCGGTAATTTCGGTATAAGATTTAAGGAGGAGAAATCATGCGAAAACTTGTGTTAGGATTGATTATCGTGAATTTGCTCTTGGGAACCGTAGTCTTCGCTCAAGAGCCAATCAAGATTGGGGTGCTTGTGGAGTTCACCGGTGCATGTGCTGCCTATGGTCAGATGGGACGGGATGCATTGGAGCTCGCTCGAGCGAAGGGGATTGTCCCCGTGCAGGTGCTCGGCCGGCCCATTGAGCTTGTCTATTTCGATGCCCGGACCGAGCCCACAGAAGCGACCAACGGCGCCACCCGTCTAATCAACACAGAAAAGGCAGTGGCTATCATCGGAACCATGTGCTCTGGGCCTTACCTTGCTGCAGCGGAGATCTGCCAGGCATCCGGGGTACCTATCATTGGCCCTACCACCACCAACCCCTTGTGCACTCAGGTGGGGGATTACTGTTTCCGAGCTTGCTTCACCGACAACGACCAAGGTCCGTTAGCTGCCAGCATCGCACAGAAGAGATATAAGGCCAAGACGGCAGCGGTGGTTATCGATATGGCTCAAGCCTACTGCGTCGGCCTTGGGCAGTTCTTCATGGATGCGTTTAAGGCTTTAGGTGGCAAGATTGTAGCAGAGCTCTACTGCCGTTCGGGAGATGTCGACTACACGGCCCAGCTCACCGAGATCCAGAGGAAAAACCCTGATATCATCTACACGCCTAACTACTATACTGAGGTAGCGATGATGGCCCGCCAAGCACGAGACCTGGGCATGATGCAACCCATCCTCGGCGCTGATGGTCTCTATGCTCCTGAATTGATCAAGATCGGTGGGGATGCCGTAGAGGGCTTGAATTTCCTCACGTTTTGGAGTGCAGAAGTTACACCGAATGAGGCCAGCAAGAAGTTCGTCAAAGAATTCCGGGCCAAATTTGGCATGGATCCTGATGCCTTTGGTGCCCTGACCGTCGACTGTTATATGATGATCGTGGACGCCATCAAGAGGGCTGGCTCAGCTAATCCTGCAGCCATAAAGCAAGCTCTCAAGACCTCTGACCTCGATGTGATAACCGGGCATGTAATCATGACCCCTAAAAATGACCCAAAGAAGGACTTCGCCTTTCTAACGGTCAAAGAAGGCAAGTTCTCCTTGGTGGAGACGATCCCCGTAGAACAAGCCTGGGAAATCAGAGCCCTAATAGGTAAATAATATTTCCTGAGGTGGGCCAAAGTTGACTACTTGGCTCACCCCCTATTCCTGGGAGGCACAGTGGTGTTCTACGTACAGCAACTGTTCAATGGAATCACACTGGGGAGCCTGTATGCCCTTATTGCTATCGGTTATACCATGGTGTACGGGATCCTCAGGTTAATTAACTTTGCTCATGGCGATATCTTTATGTGGGCAGGTTATTGGGTA
>MWDY01000011.1 GCA_002070755.1 Spirochaetes bacterium ADurb.Bin110
AATAGATCGGGACACAGCAGCTAGCAGATGGCGTTCCGTTATCGTGCCACCCTCTGAATACTTCGAGTTGGAGACGACATCTTTTTCGAAATCTATCCCTGGTAGTCCTAAAAATAAGAGGATATCATTTGCAAGCTCTGCCATAAGAGCGCTGCGCCTATATCTTGCTGCTCGAATTGGCGAAAGAAATACTTCGATTTCTTTGAGCGCAGGGGCTGGTATGCCCTGGACGGTCATATAGACGATGCCTATAGAATCAGGGTTGTTGAGTTTGCGGGTGGTGAGCATCGTGGCTGTCTTTTCGGGGAAACTCCGTGCGGCTTCAGATAGCGAGACCCTTAGCTCGAAGCCCGTCACAACACCAATGTCAAGCAAGGCACAGGCGGCGCGCATTTCGCTCGCGGCCGCGTAGGAGTCGTGGTCGACGGAACCCGCAACATCGAGGCCAGCGTTGCGCGCCGCCAAGGCCGCGCCCGAAGGTGTATAGGGGCTAAAGCTGTAGCAGGTATGAATGTGATTGTTCGATTCTCCAGATCGGGCAGCTGGCTGTCCCATCGTTTCCGCAAGCTGCGCTAAGGCTTCAAGGCGCAATACCGGTTCGTTTCTAGCATCATTTATGATTCTTTCCAGTTCTTTAGAGTCATTCATCGCAGCTTTCCTTTTTCTCGTATCTGCCACAATTCCTTCAAAACTTACACACCAATTCGATAGCGGCGTGCAATATCCCCAGTAGTTTGGATAGTCGAAGGTTCATGGCCCTTGAGTGGCAGAATTCTTTCATGCACCGCATCGACAATCCATTCAGGCTGTGGGAAGAAGATGCTTTCGAGCTCTGCGGCTGGCGTAATCCAATTGCGCGATCCAACTACGACGACAGGCGCATCGAGCCAATCGAAGGCAAGCTGCTCTACATTTGAAGCAATAATGTGCAAGTATGAACCACGTTCTACCGCATCCGAAGCTAATAGGAGCCTGCCTGTTTTCTTGACGCTTTCTACAAGCGGATCGTAATCGAATGGGGTAAGGAAGCGCAGATCCATCACTTCTACCGAAAGCCCGTACTTTTCCTCGAGGATTTTTGCGGCTTCCATGGCTCTGTATAAGGTAGCGCCATAGGTTGCTATAGTGAGATCTTTGCCAGGTTTGCGAATAGCGGGTAGGCCTTCAGGAATCTCATAGTAGTCTTTAGGCACACCGCCTTTTTCGAATTGCTCGCCCACATCGTAAAGGAGCTGACTTTCAAGGAAGATTACAGGATCAGTATGGCTTAGTGCAAGGTGCATCATTCCTTTTGCATCGTATGGTGTTGCAGGAAAATAGACCTTTAGTCCCGGAATATGGGCGACAAGGCTAGACCAATCCTGGCTATGCTGTGCGCCGTATTTATTTCCGATGGAGACACGAACCACAAGGGGCATCTTCAATAGACCTGCAGACATCGACTGCCACTTTGAGACCTGATTGAAAACTTCATCGCCTGCTCGGCCCAAAAAATCGCAATACATAAGTTCTACTACCGCCCGTCCGCCAGACAAGGCATATCCTACGCCAGAACCTACTATGGCAGCTTCCGAAATAGGGCTGTTGAATAATCTATGATAGGGAAGCGCTTCGGTGAGTCCTCGGTAGACTGCAAAGGCGCCACCCCAATCGCGATTTTCTTCTCCCCAAGCAGCCAGCGTTGGATCGAGCTTGAAATGATATAACAGGGCTTCGAATATTCCATCGCGAAACTGATAGAGCTTATTCTTGGGAATGGCTTTTCCTTCTTCGTCGAAGGCATAGCGAGAGCGGTGAGAGATCGACTGCACTCGAGGATTATCTTCGCCAGCCTGAAGAAGTTCCGGAGTCCGAGCATCGAATGTAAGCTCTTTTTTATTTGAATACATGACCGATTCGATCAATGCACCGGTGGGCCTAGGGCATTCTTCATCGTTCGTAGCTAGCTTGACGGCTTCATAGATCGTGCTATGTATATCTTTTTGCAGTGCCTCGATATCGGATTCCTTTAGAATTGCATTTTCGATTAGATATTTCGAAAAATCATCAATAGAGTCATTTTTCCGCCATTCTTCGATCTCTTCTTTAGTGCGATAGCTGGAGGCATCGCTCGTGGAATGGCCAGATATGCGGTAGGTAATAGTATCTAGAAGTACCGGACCCTTGCCTTCCAATAGGATCTTTTTCTTTCTCAGAACGGCATCTGCTACGGCCAATGGATCTAGGCCATCCACACGCTCCGAGTGCATGGCTTCTGGATTGACTCCAGCTCCTACTCGAGCGAGCACCCCAAAGCCCATTGTTTCGCCATAGGTTTGTCCACCCATGCCATAGAAGTTGTTGAAGAAATTGAAGAGAATCGGAGGCGCGCCGCCGACCGATTCCGGCCATAGTGTGCGATACTGATCCATGGATGCCATCATCATGGCTTCCCACACTGGACCACAACCCATCGAAGCATCGCCGATATTGGCAATAACGATTCCTGGCTTTTTATTTATGCGCTTATAGAGGGCAGAGCCTAGGGCTATATCTGCGGAGCCTCCTACGATAGCGTTGTTAGGCATGGAGCCAAAGGGCAAAAAGAATGCATGCATCGATCCGCCCATGCCTCTATTGAAGCCGGCTTTGCGCGCAAATATTTCTCCAAGCGTTCCAAAAATGATAAAATTGCGCGCGAGGGAGAATGTATCCACATAAGGCATGCGCTTGGCATAGGAGAGTGTTTCTCCATCCAGCCAGGATTCCATGGTAGATATTAGTTTAGACTCATCCATTTTACGAGCTGCAGAGAGGCACTTTGAGAGAATCTCTCCATGGCTTCTATGGGAACCGAAGATAAAGTCTTCTGGCTCGAGGACTGCAGCCTGTCCGACTACGGCTGCCTCTTGGCCAATGGAAAGATGGGCGGGACCCTTGTAGCTGTATGGAATTCCTTCCCATGAGCCCATTGTCTTATATGTATTTAGCATGGTTTCAAATTCTCGGACCACGATCATGTCGTGGAGCATGGCAATGAGACCATCATCTCCAAAACGCTTTCGTTCTTCCTTGATATTTCGCTTGTACTGATTGATCGGTATAGAAGGGATTTCGAGCATCCCAGGTTTTCTGACATCTTCAGGTTTGATGGGCAATGATTTTGGCATAATATGACTCCTTATGGGCTCTTTATAAGCCAGTTTTCGTTTAATGTGTGCTATTGATCTGTGCCGCCAGACGCTTGTACGCTCCATGCTGCTTCGCGAATGACTTCCGAGACAGTTGGATGAGGGAATACCATATTTCGAAGCGCAGAGATTGGTAGTTTTCGTTCGAGAGCGAGCGCGGCTCCCCAAATCTGCTCAGACGCATAGGCTCCCAGGAGATGAATTCCAAGAAGCCTTTCGCTCGATTTCTCGATGATTATCTTTATGGATCCAGGAGCTGAAAAGCCATTTTCGGCTACGAATCTGCCAGATACATTATATGGCATTCGAA
>MWDY01000012.1 GCA_002070755.1 Spirochaetes bacterium ADurb.Bin110
ATCTTGCCCCCGAACCAACCTGCAATACAGCCCAAAATCATACCTACCGCAGAGCCAAGTATAGCGCCTACAACGCCGACATAGATCGAAATTCGACCTCCATATAGAACCTGGGCAAACAAGTCTCGGCCCATTTTATCGGTGCCCATCAGATGTTTCCAGCTCGGTGGCTTTGTCATATTTGTAAAATCGATCTTAGAAGGACTATAGGGAGTAATGAAGTTTGCGAATATCGATGCCAATATCATCGCTATCGCTACAATGGTACCTATCATCGCAAGCTTATTTCTAACAAGCTTATTCCAGCTCCTGAGAGCTAGACTTGATTTCGTTATTCTCTGTTGATCCATAATTGGCAACCCCTTCTATCGCTCGAATCGTATTCTGGGATCGAGAAGCGCCATAAGCAGATCGACTAGAAAACTTGCAAGCAGCATTGCCGCCGCGATCATTAATGTGGTCATCATTATGACTGGATAATCGCTTGCGGATACACCTTGGAGAATTATTGCACCAATACCAGGCCATGAGAAAACCGCTTCGATCATCACCGAACCTCCCACTAGAATCGGAAGGCGGAAAGCGAGGATAACCAATGTTGGGCCTAAGGCATTTCTGAATGCATGCTTGATATACACTTTCCACTCAGGAATGCCTTTTGAGCGCGCAGTCTTTATGTAGTCCTTGTTCATTACATCTAACATCGAATTGCGTGCATATCTGAGAAGAGCAGCTGTCATAGATATTCCAAGAGCTAAAGAGGGCAGAATTATATTAGGCACATGGTCCCACCATGTTTTATATCCGAACTCTATCCTACCGCCGATGGGCAGCCAGCCCAGCTTTATAGAGAAAAATTGAATTAGGATTATCCCAAAGAAAAATTGTGGAATAGAAATGCCAACGATACCTATTATTCGGCCTAAATAATCGATGATTGTATTCTGCTTTATAGCTGAAAGTATTCCAATTCCAATACCCAAAATGGTCGATATTATGAGTGCAACAAGCGAAATCTCGAAAGTAGCAGGCAATTTCATTGCAATGATTTTGGAAATGGAAGTACCATCGACAATGCTGTAGCCAAAATCTCCTTTCAGTATATTGCCAAACCATCTACAATATTGAACATAGATTGGATCATTTAGCCCAAGATGTTCTCGCAATGCTTCTAGATTAGCTGCATTTGCCGCCATATCGGGAGAAGCTAAGTAGCTTATAGGGTCGATTGGGGAAAACTGAATGCCAACAAAAACTATAATGCTTATGATAATCAGCATCGGAACGATGGCGAGCAGTTTCCTTATAAAATAGTATAACATCTCCAAAATACCCAAAAGAAATCAAATTAATAATTCTCTAAAGAACGATGTGTGCAAGAGACAAGCCCTCACACACATCGCTAGAAGTCAATCACTCAAAAAGGTCGAATATAATTTATTATTTTACTTTATCTCCCAATCCTGGAATTTGTAATCCCAATTATACCAAGGATTGCCGAATATACCGGGTGTCTTGACTTTGGCTGTATTCACATAATAAATATTCTGCAGAATAAAGAGCGGCAATTTATAGAGATATTTCTGTTCGAGCTTTTGCAAGTCGACCAGTATCTGGTTGCGTTTTACGGGATCAGTGGTCTCGCGAAGCTCGTTGACTTTTGCATCGAAATAACCATCTTTCCCCAAGATGTTCACAAAATTCACGTTGTCGCTCGCATATTCACCATACCACTCTTCAAAACCAAAGGCAGATAGACCTTTAAGGGCTATGTCATAGTCTTTTACCTTATATAGTTCTGTTGTCGCATCTCCCTGGAATTTTTGGACATCTGTCTTAATTCCTACTTGAGCAAGGTATTGCGCAATGGCTGTCATAAAATTGATCGATGTCTGATCTGCATAATAGAAACGCAGCTTAAGAGGCTTACTGAAATCGAAGTTTGCTTCTTTGAGGAGCTGCTTAGCTTTTTCAGGATTATAAGAATATACCTCACTACTCTTATCATAGGCTGAGTGGCTCGTAGGAACACCGGTATAGATAAGTTTGGCCAATCCAGGATATAAGCCTTCAGCTATTGCCTTTGTGTCCATAGCATACATAATAGCTTTGCGCACTCTTATATCTGACATCGTCTTGTTGGGCACACCGTTAGCATCCTTGATATTCTGGACAAAATATCTGTAGAAGGTGATATCCACTGGATATGCAGTAAATCCTTTCATTTTATTGAATTCGGATATCTGATCGGTAGCATTGGTGTTATAGAGGTCTAGCTTGCCAGACTGAGCCGCCACAATTGGATCGGCCATAGCGGTGAGCACAATTCGTTCGATTTTTGGTTTTGGCCCATCGTATTTCTCATAGGGAACGAATACCGCATAATTGCCAGGATTGAATTCTTGGAGCTTGTACATACCGTTTCCTATAGGATGAGCCCAAAATGACGCATTTTGGAATTCAAGAGGGTTGACATCCTTTAGAAGATGCTTGGGCATGATAGCAAACTGACCAAGCACGCTTATAGCATTCCCGACTTTTGCATCG
>MWDY01000013.1 GCA_002070755.1 Spirochaetes bacterium ADurb.Bin110
AAGTGACTCATGAAAGCGTTCTGAGTTGTAGAAATGAATATAGCGAGCAACTCCTTCCTTGAGTTCTCTCATACTCTGATAGTCCTTAAGATATATGTCTTCATACTTTAAGCTTCTCCAAAAGCGCTCTACATAGATATTGTCTAATGCCCGATCCTTTCCATCCATGCTGATCTGGATATCATAGTCTTTTAGTATCGAGAGAAAAGCATCAGAACTAAATTGACTTCCTTGATCAGTATTGAAAATACATGGAATTCCATAGTTAAGAATCGCTTCCTCTAAGGCTGCTACACAAAACTCTGCATCCATCGTATTCGATACCCTAAAGGAGAGAATCTTCCTAGAATACACATCGATAATACTCACAAGATACACTGTACCGCTAGAAAGCCTTATATATGTGATATCCGATGCCCAGAGCTGATTCGGTAGCCATATAGTCTTGTCCTTTAGTAAATACGGATACTTTGCTGCTCCTCTCCTTGGCCTAGAGAGATTCTTCCCTGGATAGATCGCTCGTAAGCCTGCCTTACGCATTATCCTCCGAACTTGCTTTCTTGTAACATTCAAATGAGAAAGTGCATGGGCAATCTTGCGGTACCCATAGAATGGCCTATCCCGTAATACTGCAAGTATCTCCATAAGAATAAATAGCTCTCTATCCTCCTTCTTGGAAGTTTCTTTAGGCTTATAGTAATACTTTCCTCTAGGAATCCCTAAGAGCTCACATTGACGACGAATGGAAAGCTCAGAATGCTCTGGTTCTACCATCTTGGTTCTGTCCCGTACATCTGCCTGTACTTTTTTTTTAAAAACTCATTCTCTACCTGCAGTTGCCCAATCTCTTTATATAGCTCCTCTTCCTTATGCCGAGCTTCTTCTTTCTCCTTGTCCTTCTCTGACTTTTCAAAGAGCTGCGGTGCATTGTCCGTTAGCTGTTTCTTCCACAAAGCTATAAGATTAGGATGTACTTCATAGATTGTAGCAAGTTCCTGAATCGTCTTTTCTCCCTTAATCGCCTCAATGGCAACCTTCGCCTTGAATCCTTTGTCATAGTGTTTACGCATAGTGAACTCTATGCCTCCTTTTACTATCTTTGCAAGAAGGCTTCTGTCCACCTTATTTTTATTCCAAAATGGTCCAAATTCTAGGGCTCGGTATAGATTGCTTGTTTGATCTTATTTGCTCTTTATAAGTCTTCTTATTAGTAGGCGTTGGAGCTCGTCCAGTTAGTAGATAATATATCGCCTTTATAATATTCCAAGCGCCATATAAAATTAAGCCATAAAATATAACATATGTACTTGTCCCTAAATTATAAGAAAAGGCTGTTAGCGCAATTCCTGCAACAACAGAAATAGTCGCCTTTAAGAATAATCGACTTGCAGCTTTTCTTACAATTGCTTTTCTATGAGCTTCATTCATGTGTGCGATTTCTGTTGCGATATTATGAGGGCAACCTTTGCTCTCAAGAAATGAAGCAATTTTTTCAATGTCAATATTTTGCATTGTCATCTCAGCGGCATACGCGTACATGGTATTCATAAATTGATATAGAGCTTGTTCATTAGTGAAGTCATCGGTTTTTTCTTCTTTTGAAGAATTTTTTTCATTTAAATCATATTGAGATCTACTATAGGCATTTGAGAGTATTGAATATGCCTGATTTATTTTTCTAAACATCATTTCTGCATTTCTATTATTAGGGTTTAAGTCAGGATGATATTTAAGTGCGAGATTGCGATAAGCTCGTTTTATTTCATCAATACTCGAATTTTTATTAACACCCAAAATATCGTAATAGGACTCCATCTGCTACTCCTATGATTGTACTTAAATTAAAGCGCCGGAGGCGCCCGGCTAACATTGGTTTAACCTGCATTGCGTACATTGGCGCGAAACTTGCCGAGCGAAGAGACAGCAAGTTTCGTGACAATAGCAATGTCAGGTTGAAACCGTTGTTAGCTTTGTAATCTTGAGTCTGGAAATTCAGTTTCATGAGAATTTCCTGTTTTTAAACTGTCGAGCATAAAAAACTTAAAACCATCATGTAAGTTTTCTTCTTTATAGTATGCCTCATCTTCTTTCGTCCAGTTACTACAATCAAGCAACATGAAATCTTCTGAATGATTCTTTGAAATCTTTGGTGGATCCATCGCAATTCCAATAACGGTTTTAAGTTTTGGAAATTTCAATTTTGCTGCGCCGCATGCAATTGATAACATGAATTGTCTAACTTTTCTAAACTCAGGATCATCATTTGGCCCCAAAGTATATTTTAATTGAAGAAAAACATATCCCACATTGGGATAGTAAGATTCAAAATAATTCAGATTTCTAATTAAAGGATTGTCATTGATTGGAAATCGATTAATAGAATCTATCATTATTTTAGATATCATTCTGCGTGATAGTCTTGGTTCCTTTGCCATCTCATAGAGAGCACTTCTACCATTAAAAATGTCAGAATTTCCTTGTAATACTCCCTTGAGTGCATTCTTTAATGTATGTTTTATCAAGTCGTCCCATAAATATGAAATTTCATTTGCGTTCTTTCGAGATAAATACGCTGGAGATTTTATAAAACCATTCCATTCCCCTTCTTCAATTACTAATCCATTTTATTTCTCTGAACATGAACCTATAAAATGCTTTTTAGTATTATTATCAAAATTCATTAGGTAATGAGCTAAGAGGTCTTCTTCACCGCAATAGGACAAGAAGTTCAATTCCCTAATTGTATCTTCTTTTGCTGTTATGTAGTCTAGGAAATCTTTGAATGTATCCAACTCTCTTAATACCAATGGAAAAGTATATTCATCAAATATATGAACTGGATTATTTTTATCAATATCTATTAGAAACGGAAATTCAAATCCATCATGCGATTCTATGTTTCTATAAGTAATACCTAAACTTCCATTTATATTTTCATCAGAAAAATCTACACACGCATCGCTTGCACCATTCGCAATTATCACTTTATGAATGATTATTTCCTTAGAATCATATTTAATCGGTAAGGGAATCAGGCATTCTGGGTCCAAAAACAAATTCCCACCATTTTTTATATACCTTTCAGCTCCATGACATGTTTTTGCTTGTGCATCAATAACATTTCGTTTCCATCTATCCCATTGTATTTTTGAATCATTATCAACACTTATATCCAATATTTTTTCTCGATCAAAAAATATAAACATATGATTTTCAAAAATTGCAACTAGATCACAAAATTCTTTTCCTTTCCCTTTTTCATTATAAGGATTGGGAAAGCTCCACGTATTTAAGAATGTGTTTTCACATAATTCTGATAGAATCTTTTCAGTTCTGGTTTTACCTTCTGATTTTTTTATCATCTGTATCTCCTAGCGCGAAGCGTCAAGCTAACGCGCGCGTAACTTGCGAAGCGCGACCTGCGTGAGCAGGTTGGCGCGATGCGTGCTGGTTAAACAGCAGCTTTACTTT
>MWDY01000014.1 GCA_002070755.1 Spirochaetes bacterium ADurb.Bin110
AAAGGTTGCGAATTCCATGCATCGACAAAGTTCCCAATCCTGAACTCCGCTGGAAACAATTTGGGCGGATATGCAAAAGCTTCAGCCTCACTTTTCAATGCTGTAAGAAACATCCATACAAAAGGCACAATGAAGTATAGAGAAAGCAGAATCAATGCTAAGTATGCAAATGTATTCCCAAATCGAGCCTTTCTGGTCTTCATGCCAATCTTCCTTTCATCATGTCATGCAACATTTTCATTTCTCCATGTCGCGTTTTGCTCTTTCAGACATTCTCTTTCGAAACTTCGT
The DNA here is from genome assembly GCA_002070755.1 of Spirochaetes bacterium ADurb.Bin110. The sequence continues at coordinate 292 of MWDY01000014.1, forward strand.
GCTCATAGAAAACCCAGAGGGGAGAAGATTTGAAAATAAGGAGCGTGAGCAGCAGTATTATAATGAACATGAACCAGGCATTCGCTGCTGCATAGCCTAGCTTGAAATGCAAGAAAGCGTTCCTATATACATATAACCCATAGAAATATGTAGACTTGACAGGGCCGCCTCTTGTTAGAAGTAGTACGAGCGAAAGCTCTTGCATTGCGCCTATTGTGCTTGTAATGAGATTGAACAGCAGTGTAGGCGTGATAAGCGGTAGAGTTATCGAAAAAAAAGTCCGAAAAGGAGAAGCGCCCGCAATGATTGCATCTTCGTAGATGTCCTTTGGGATGCTCTTTATTGCCGTATAGAAAATGAGCATCATCGTTCCGAGGCTCCATAGACTAGCTATTACGATTGCAACGATCGCCCAGGATGGATCGGAAAGCCATCGCGGTCCCGAGATACCCAAAAGTGAAAGCGCATAATTCAGAAGCCCATACTCAGAATGGAAAATCCATCCCCACATTATTGCGACAGCAACACTCGATACAACCGATGGAAGATAGAAGATGGTTCTAAAAATACCGATTCCGCGCAAGGGTTTGGAGATTAGCATTGCCAAGACAAGAGCTATAATAATGTTCAAGGGAACAAACATGACCATGAACTTTATGGTGACGCCTACCGATTTCCAGAACTGATTGTCTTTTGTAAACATGTCGATGAAGTTTTTGATTCCTACGAAGCTGGGAGTCCCAATGATTGGCCAGTCGAACATCGTCATAACCGCAGAGAGAAAAAGCGGTCCTGCAGTAAAAGCGATGAATCCAAGTATCCATGGAGAAATAAACAAATAGGGAGCAAGTCGATCTTTTCTTTTCACTTTGTGTTTCCTAGGGCTGCAACTTGAATTGGTTTCTTTCATTTTCCATTCTTCTTTGGAAAAGGCCTTGATAACAAATAAGTTGGGGGTAAAAAGCGGCTAGCCAATGCCAACCGCTTTCGATTTCCAAGGTTATTTCAGTCCATCAAGGACTTTTGCCGGGGAAGCAAGAATAGAGGGATTGAATATCTGTTGAAGCGATTGCGAAATCGTGTCGGAAAGGGTTGCCCAGTCTTTTGATTTGTAAGAAGTCGATACCCAACCTTCGCTCTGCTCCAGCATTTCATAGAACACGGCCTTCATAGGATCGGTGGCAAGCTTTTCTTTCTCTACTACTGAGTGAAGCACGGGCAGTTCATGATCCAATCTCATGGTATTCGCTTCGGGAGAAACCCAGAACTTCATAAATCGCCATGCTGCATCTTTATTCTTTGATTTGTTGTACATTGCAATGCCAGATATAGAAATAGCACTAATCGATTTTTTTCCTTTTTCCACTGACGGCATCTTTGCTAGGCCAAAATTCACATTAGCCTCTTTTAGTGAAGGTATAGACCATGATCCGTTTATGAACATAGCAAGCTTTCCAGTTCTCATCTCTCTTGAACCAGAACCTTCCACAGATATGACATACCCTTCTTTTATTGCATTTTGCATTTTTGTCAGCAGAGCGACTACTTTGGCATCCTTAAAGCCATTTTTGAATGACCCTTCAGCCCCAAGATAGCTTACACCAACATTCCATAGATAATGCTCGAAATCATAAGGATCTGGCTCCTGCTGAAATGCAAAGCCATATATTTTTTTTGATGGATCTGTAACTTTCTTTGCGGTTGCTAGTAGTTCATCCCAGGTCCAGTCGCCCTTTGGATATGGGACACCAGCCTTATCAAAAAGATCCTTATTGTAGTACACCACATGAGTCGTATAGCCTATCGGAAGTCCGAGCAGTTTGCCTCCAATGGAATTGTACTCGAAAAGCCCTCTATAGAAATCTGCTTTGAATGATGCTGGTTCTTTGGATACCCAACCATCCAGAGGTTCTAATCCATCCTTATAGTGCGCATAATTCCACATGTACATGACATCTGGGGCGTCTCCTGCGCCAAAGCCTGTTGCAAGTTTTGTATCAAAGTCATCTCCATATGCTTCCAACACAACCTGTAAATCCGGATTTTTTGCGTTGAATTGATCTACAATTCTTTGCTGGATATCGAGAGTCTCTTCCGAATCCCACGTGGCAAAACGAATCACCTGTTTTTTCTGGGCACTTGCAGCGAAAATCAACCCAAGGCACATGAATGCAGCGATAATCTTTCTCATTTCTTTCCTCCTTTGTTATAATTGGCTCGCATGCCTTATTTAGAGCATAAAATGGCTTTAGTAAATTGTCAATAAATATTTACAAAATATTTATTGACAATTTAGTGCAGAATGAGCATTGCCTGAAATCTTCAATATCATTCTGTCAATAACATTTCGATCAATTTATCGCCAATACAAGACAATCGGGAAACAAGCATTTTTGAGCAGCATGAACATTTCATCGCTAGTATAGTAAATTTTCTTGACTATGACTTCGATTTTGATATAGCATTATGCTATGGCCACAATCCATGAGATAGCCCAACTAGCCAATGTGTCTCCATCTACCGTGTCTAGGGTTCTCAATCATGACACGACACTCTCCATCAGCAGCGAAAAAAGGTTGAAAATCCTTGAGATAGCGGAGGATCTGAATTATAAAACCCCCAAAATAAGAAAACTCGAAAAGAACGGCCTGAGAGAGAACTTTGGCTTGACGAAAGAAAGCATAGCCTGCATCCTCCTCTATTCTCAAGAAGAAGAGATAGAAGATCCATATTATCTTGCAATACACCATGCCCTAAAAATGGCGGCGGCAAGACGAGCAATACGAATAGATGACATTTACTATAGTAATAGAAATGACCTTGCATTGCTCTCTTTTGATAGATCGGCAACGATCATTATCGGCAGCGAGGGTGGCTGCGATATATCATTGCTAAATTTTCTAAAGAAAGAAAAGAACGCTGTATGCATCGACTTCGATCCTGATTTGAAAAACATAGATGTTGTATGTGCAGATTTCGGAAAATCTATCGGAACAATCGCAAAGAGATTTGCTGAGCTGGGGATTTCGCGTATTGGCTACATCGGAGGCAAAGAAATCTCTCCTCTCAAGGGGAAAGAAATAATCGACCCTAGAAGCGCACAATATATAGAGGAATTTGGGAAACTGGGTATCTATAGAAAGGAAATCTTTAGAGCTTACGGGCCATATACCCCTGAAAATGCGTATCAATTCACTAAGGAGCTTTTATCCGGCACAACCAAACCAGAGGCTATATTTGTTGCCAGCGATAATATGGCTCTAGGTGTCTATAAGGCAATTTGTGAAGCGAATCTTTCGATTCCGCAGGATATAAAAGTTATCAGCTGCAATGATCAACCCGTATCGGCATATATGACACCTCCATTGAGCACAATAAGAATTCCGAGGGCAGTAATGGGCTCAGTTGCGCTATCTCTGGCATCATCGCGAGCTGCGGATTTTCGTGAGCTCGGGGTTAAAGTAATGGTGCCTACAGACGTGGTGTTTCGCAAGAGTTTTATCTAGTGGAGTATTAAGATCGAGCCCATAAATAATTTTTTATTTTTCGCGTG
>MWDY01000015.1 GCA_002070755.1 Spirochaetes bacterium ADurb.Bin110
CTCATGAGGCTTTTTGCCTCCTATGATCGACTGGTCAAAAGGACGAGTAATGTAGGCGATAGGAGAATAGGGATTACCCGCGGAAGTCGAAAGAAGATTGATACCTTGTTTTTTTAATAGTCCAATATATTTCAGCGGCTCATTGAGATTGGGTTTCAGGAAATCTTTTTCATCGACACCCCATCCATAAGGAAAAGGATGTGCATCGAACACATTGATCCTGGAGGCAATGATAAAATCACTCCCTACTGCATTGCGAATTTCCTCGATTATTGTAAGAGGAAATCGTGTTCTGTTTTCAAAACTTCCTCCATATCTGCCCGATCTTGTATAGGATGCAAGAAGTTCGGAGATAAGATAACGATGGCAGCTTTTGATATCCACTCCATCGTAGCCTGCTTCTTGTGCAAGCAAGGCTGATTGCACATAAGCTCCGATGAGATCGTCGAGATATGCATCAGAGATGAGCGGCGAGTCAGCTGAAATGCCTAATGGTGGATCGAGGATCGGGTCGTGCTGTGGCACAAGCGGTGTGGCTTTCCCTTCTGGCCGCGAATAGCGACCCGAATGAGTAAGCTGCAAGATATTGATTGGTCGATGCGATGGACCGAAAGTCTCTTGGGCTATTTTGATTGTCTCATGCAAGAGTGAGGCAAAGGAACCAACATTTGCCGAAGTTAAACTCATTTGATGTGGATTGGCTTTCGCTTCTTGCAGCACCGCACAGGCTTCCCACCAAATGAGTCCCGCTCCTCCAGATGCATAGCGTCGATATCTGCGCCGAACAAGATCAGAAGGAGCTCCATCGAGCTCGCTATCGCATCCTTCCATAGGAAGGATAGCGAAGGAATTGGGGGCTTGCTTTGGACCGATTTTGACTTTTTGAAGGAGAGGTGACAAATCTTCTGTAAATTGAATGTCAGCCTTTACTTCGTTCGCTTTTCTCTGTATGTCCTCAAGAATTTTGAAATTGAATCCCTCGAATTCTGACATTATTTTCTCCTGATTCCCTTCTATATCTATATTTTTATATCAATGATCGTGTATTTCATAATCTGTGGCGATTCACAAGATTTGAGAGAAACGCCAATCCTGAGGATGCTCTGGCGTCTGGAGCCATGATCGATTGAGTCCAAGGAGCATCGAGGCCACCAGGAGCGAAAGTTTCCATAACTATATGACCGCTGTAGTTCGAAGTAGCAAGCACAGAAAAGAGTGCGTTCCAATCTATATGGCCGCTTCCTGGTGGACCTCTATGGTTCTCGCTTGCATGAAAATGTACCAATCGATGTTCTCTACATGCTGTATCCAAGGCTTCTTGCATATTGCTTTCCTCTATATTCGCCTGATAGGTATCGAATAAGATTCCTAAGGCGGGACTGTCCACATCTGCGACCATGCAGAGAGCTTCTTGCACTGTATTGATCACGCTCGTGCGGTAGCGGTTGATAGGCTCAAGTCCAATGGTGACCCCTCTTTCCATAGCTTCATGCGTTATTTCTTTCAAGCTCTCCACGGCGAAATCCCATTCGCGCTTTTTTTCTTCTAGTGGTAATAAATGCGCCTTGCCGCCGCCAGCATAGACTGGACCTGCAAAAAGCTTTGAGCCCATTTCCTCAGCCGCATTGAGGCATCCAATAACATACTTTTTGGTGGATTCTCTTATAGAGGGGTCGAAGTTCGACAGATCTCGACCCTTGGTAAAAGCACCACAGAGATCAATCGTGATTCCAAGCGACTTTGCGATTTGCCCCACTTTCTTATGATCAAAGTCAAGCGAGTCCATGCCTATTTCAACTACACCAAAACCGAGCGAAGCGACATGCTCGATGAGGGATATATCTTTTTCCATGAAAATGGGAATCCAGTTCCAGAGGCTTATACCAATGAGCTCTACCATGGTTTTATACCTCTACTTGGTGGATTTGCGAATTATTAGATCAGTGGCCAGAACATCCACCGATGGCTCTCTCCTATCTCCATCTCCTCCGATGAGATCTATCAATTTGTGGGCACCCAATGACCCCATTTCATAGAGAGGCTGGGATATCGTAGATAGAGGAGGATCGACGAAAGCGCTCATCTCAATATTGTCAAAGCCCAGTACAGAGATATCAGCAGGAATGTCGAGTCTCATATCTCGGATTGCCCGCATTATGATTATCGCTTTAGGATCGCTTGTGCAGAATACAGCATCCGGCCTAAGACCCTTTTTTAAAAGATTTTGCATGAGATAGTAGAAACTATTATTTCCCGCGGTTTCCATAAGGACGAGCGCGGGATCAAAAGGTATTTCAGCAGCTTTGAGAGCATCGACATACCCTTGGTAACGATGCTTATAGATCGATAGCTCGCGTGGCCCACAGGCGATAGCTATTTTGCGGTGACCAGTGCGTATGAGATAGCTCACTCCATCATATGCAGCCTGATAGTTATCTATTATCACTGCATCGATTTTCTCCTCATAGTATCGAGAGATAAGAACTACGGGGAAGCCCTCCTCATGAAGTGCTCTGATATAGTCACTTTCTGGAAGCATTGAGGCAACTATAAATCCATCAATATAGCGGGTCTTGAGCTTGGCAACGTATTCCTTTTCGATTGCTATATCGTCGTCGGTGTTGCATAGAATAGTAGTAAAACCTTTCTTTCTTGCCACATTTTCTACGCCGCGAGCAATAACGGGGAAAATTTCATTATGGATGCTTGGGACAAGCAGGGCTATCGTGTTGGTTTTGCCCAATTTAAGCCCTTGCGCAAGGACATTAGGGGAATATTTCAAGGTCTTGATTGCATCGAGAACTTTTTCCTTAGTCTTTTCATTGACATTGCCCTTATCTCTCAATACCCTTGAGACTGTGCTTGCTGAGACACCAGCCCGAAGGCCCACATCTTTGAGATTGATCACAGGGCTCACCCTAAATCCCAGTAGACGCTCGCTCCGCGGTGGGCAGAGGAACAATTCTTCTTGTAGAGCGAGAGCCATCCAGAAGAAGGTTTTTCAATCCTCTTCCAATATCGACGCCTTTCTGCGAATTCCTCGTCGGTCACGAGGGCCATGAGTTTTCGCGCTTCTATGTCGATATCGATGATATCGCCATTTTTGAGGAGCGCTATATTTCCTCCTTCATATGCCTCTGGCGATACATGGCCGATCGCGAGTCCCCCTGTTGCTCCAGAAAATCGCCCATCGGAAACGAGTGCAATTTTCTTTCCTAAGCCTTTTCCTAGAATAGCAGCCATAAAGGTCTCCATGTGTGGCATGCCAGGCGCTCCTTTGGGGCCCTCGTATCGTATGATCACAAGGTCGCCTTCATGGATTTCATCTTTTAGTGCTGCCTGCCACGCTTCATCCTGAGATTCATAAATTCTTGCTGGCCCTCGAAAATGCCAGGCTTCCCTATCCACTGCTGAAAATTTGACTATTGCACTTTCAGTGGCAATATTGCCCGATAGCACTGCAAGTCCGCCTTCGAAGAGAATGGGATCGTCTACAGTATGGATTACTTCCATATTGTAGTTTCTGGACAGAGCAATTTTTTCAGCAAGTGTGCCAAACATGCCCTTGGCAGATACATCGACAAGCCCTTTGCGAGCCAATTCCGCCATTACAGCTCCAAGCCCTCCTGCTTCAGAAAATTCTACCATCGTATATTTTTCGTGATTGGGATAGATAGTAGAAATAACAGGCACTTTTCGGCTTATTTTGTCAAATACTTCTGGCGTTATTGCAATATCTGCCTGCCGAGCAATTGCAGGAATATGGAGAATTGAATTTGTGGATCCGCCTGTAGCCATCATGTAGGCCACAGCATTCTCGAAATTGGGCTGTTTTACCACATCAAGAGGCCGTATTTCATCATGGACGAGTTCCATGATACGACGAGCCGCAACGGCGGCCATCTGTCGCCACTCATCGCTCTCGGCACGTACGCTCGCGTTCCCATGCGGCGTAAGACCAAGTATTTCAGCGATCGCGCACATTGTGTGTGCAGTACCCATGAATGGGCAGATTCCTGGAGTAGGGCAAGCATGGCGCACTATGTCTTTATATTCATCATGGGGAATAGTGCCAGCGACATAGGCAGCATAGGCCTGTTTTGTGTGGGTCAATGTAATCATTTTGCCATGATGGTTGCCAGGAAGCATATATCCTCCGGTGAGCATCACCGAAGGGATGTTTGTCCTGAAAATACCCATGAGCATTCCAGGGACCACCTTATCGCAGCTCCCGAGGAGCACCATTCCATCAAGCTTGTTGAGTTCTGCAATGGTTTCCACTTCCGAAGAGACAAGATCGCGCGCAGGCAGAGTATAACGGTCGCCAGGAGTATTGGAGCATATTCCATCGCAGATACCGGTAACGGGGAGTTCGCGAGGGAGCCCTCCCTGAGCGTTAATTTCGCCTTTTATGGCATCAAGGATATGCTTGAAATGAAAATGCCCTGGATTCATCTCATTCCAAGAATTTATAATCCCTATGACGGGGTTCTTTGCTTCTTCTTCGCGAATGCCCATAGCATAAAAAAGCGCATTTCTATGGTCGAGCGATTCTTCGTTCCATTCTTGTATCATGATAGAGGACTCCCTAATCTTCTCTTTTCAGGAGATGAATCGCGAAACCAGCGATTTCATCCTTAAAATAGATTACTGTCATATCACTATTTTGATTGCGCTTTATGGAATCTTCTGCAAAAAGAAATCCTTGCGATTCGAACCATCTCTTTGCTCCTTCGATATCATTTGTCGCTATAGCGATATGACCATGTGTTCCTCTCCCCGGAGCTTTCATAAGTTCGATAAAGTCGCCTGCATAAAGCGAACTTCTGCTTTCTTTC
>MWDY01000016.1 GCA_002070755.1 Spirochaetes bacterium ADurb.Bin110
TATCATATCGTATGGACGCCGAAATACCGATATCGAATTCTGGAAGGCGATATCGCGAGAATGGTGGAGCACAAGATCAGGACAGTTTGTGAATGGAAAGGGATAGAGATACTGGAGCTCAACATCAGGAAGGATCATGTGCATATGGTAGCGACGATACCGCCGAGGATATCGATATCAGACGCGATGGGGATTATAAAGTGGAAGACAGCGATAGCGGTTTTCAAGGGGCATACGAATCTAAAGGAGAAGCCATATTGGGGGAATCATTTCTGGAGTAGGGGATATTGTGTGACGACCATCGGGATGGACGAAGATAAGATTCGTCGTTATGTAAAATACCAGGAAGATAGGGAGAAACAAGAGGAGAATAACTCGAAGGATTATGGGCTCTTTGAGAGCCAGGATTCTTAAAGCCACCACCTTTGGTGGTGGTTGTTTACTCAACTTCTTTTACCCCTCTACCAAACTCATTACAAAATATCGCGAAGGTTCGGTCATCCATAAAACTTATGATGCTCTCCAGACTCCTTGCTCTCGAGTGCTTGCCTCCCCCCATGTCCCTCTGGAGCTGAAAGAAAAACTGTGTGCCTTCAAAGCTTCTCTGGATCCTGTCCAGTTGCGGCTCGAGCTTGCGCTTGAGTTGGACTTGCTCCAACGTCGCCATAGCGAAAAAACATACAAGGTGGTACTCTATGAAGCTACATAGATACTTAGAAATTATGGTGAGGCATCCATCCAATTTCCCTTAGATTTTATAGTGAGGCATTATGGCTCGTTTAAGCAAAAAATGAAACGTCGTATCATTCCGCGAATCGAGGCAAAGCTTGGCAAGTAGATTTCGCTCACAGAGTGCACAGAATACGGTCGGGTAATCTTTTTGCCTGCGCTGGCATCAGAGTTCATTATTTCGCTACTATGCTACTTCTGAACTATGGAAAGAAAGAGTCAAATAAAACTCCGAAATCTCAAGGGAATAGCCCTCAATGCATAAACACAGAGGGAAGGAATGTACTCAATTCCGGAATAAAAGTGATAAGCAAAAGCACAATGAGGGAGATTGCAAAAGGCGCCCAGATCGCCTTGCTCAATTTTTCCAATGAGATCCCGGAAATTCCACATATAGAAAAGAGCACCGCGCCGACTGGCGGAGTAATAAGGCCCAGCACAAGATTAAAGCAAATAATGATTCCAAACTGGATAGGACTTATGCCGAGCTGAAGTGCCATGGGCGCTAATACGGGGGCGACAATCGTGATTGCTGGCGCTGTCTCAATGGGGATACCAATGAGCAGCAATGCTATATTAACGAGGATAAGGAATACCGAAGGAGAAACATGAGCTTGATTGATGAGCCCAACCATTTGTTGAGGAATCTGTTCTACCGCGACAACCCACGCAAAAGGCTCTGAGAGTCCGAGGAGAAGCATGATCATGCCTGATTCAAGCCCACTCAGGAGGAAAATCTTATAGATCTTCTTAAAAGTAAGCTTATGGTAAAAGACAATATCGATAAAAAACGCATAGACGACAGCAACTCCTGCTGCTTCAGTTGGAGTAAAAATGCCTCCGAGGATACCACCGAGAATTATGACGGGCATACAGAGGGCAGGCAGCGCCTTCAAAGTACCATTTCCTATGGCTTTCGCATTTGAACGGGGCTCGATAGGATATTTTTTTCGTCTTGCGACAAAGTGGATATACACCATAAGCGCTGCACTAAAGAGAAGACCAGGAATGATTCCTGCAAGGAATAGCCCTATTATTGAAGTATTTGTGATGGTCCCATAGATGATGAAGGGGATACTCGGCGGGATGATAGGACCAAGGCATGCTGCGGTTGCCATGAGCGCGCCCGAAACATGATCATCGTATCCTGCCTCGTGCATCGTTGGTATCATGACAGCTCCAATAGCCACTGCTGCTGCCGCTGCTGAACCTGTGATGGCAGCAAATATTGCTGATGCGAGTACCGTAGCAAGCCCAAGACCACCTCGAATATGCCCCAAAAGAAGCTTGGTAAAAGTTGCAAGGTCCTTGGTAATACCGATTTCGTACATAAGATTGCCCGAAAGGATAAATAGCGGAATTGCAAGGAGCGAGAACGAAGCGATCCCTGCATACGTTGTCTGAACGATCTGCGTAAACATGCCGGAAGGTATGAAATAGAGAAGCGCAGCACCGCCTAAGCTGAGCGCAACAGGAACTCCAATGCAAAGGAGAACAACAAAGCCAATAAGAAATATCCAGAACATCCCTAGTCTTCCTCTGCGATATAGCTTTCCTTGTGGGGAGCGCTCTTTTCTTCAGAGTCTATATCGTTCTTTTTATTGATCCGGCCTATAAAATCCAGAATTTGCTCGATAGTGAAAAGGATCATGATCGCGAAGCCAACCGGCAGAGCTGCATAAGGAATCGCCATAGGAATTCTTATAGCAGCAGAAAGCTGTCGAGCATTGATGATTGTCTGCTTAGTACCAAAAATTACAAGTACAGTAAGAAATCCAAGTATGAACAGGTAGGAAATAGCCTCAAGAATGATGCTGAGAATTCGTGGAGATTTATCGACAAAATAGCGAATTCCTATCTGGTAACCCTTACGCAGCCCTATCGCAGCGCCTAACATCGAAGCCCATACAAGCGAGAAAAGCGATATCTCGTCAGACCAGGTGAATCCGATTTTCACCACATACCTTGTAAACACCGCAACAGGAATAACGATTGCAAAAATCACCATGAAGAAAACGAGCAATGCACCTGCAATTTTCTCAATCTCATCGTTTATGTGCTTTAATGTTGCCACGCGAATTTCTCTTATTTCGTGTTCAAAATCGCGTCAATCCGATCCTTACCAAACTGAGCGGAAAAAGCATCGAACGCGGGCTTCATCGCGGCAACCCATGCTGTCTTATCTACGTCTCTAGTGATTACCATGCCTTTGGAAGCAAGCTCCGATATCATCTTTTCCTCATTATCTCGGTTGATCTTGCGCTCATAGACCGCACCTTCCTTTGCAGCTTGAAGAATTATCTGTTGATCTTCAGCAGGAATTTCTGCCCAACGTTTCGCGCTCATAATGAGCATGGCGGGAGAATATACATGCTGAGTGAGCGAAAGATATTTCTGCACCTCATACACTTTGTTTTGTAGAATTACTGCAATGGGATTCTCTTGGCCATCGATGACTCCTTGCTGTAACGCGCCAAAAACCTCACTCCATGCCATGGGTGTAGGAATTACGCCTACCGACTTCCATGCTTGTATATGGACAGGGTTTTCCATCGTTCGTATTTTAAGGCCTTTTGCATCGGCAGGGGTTTTGATTACTTTTTTTGAATTAGTGAGATTGCGGAATCCATTTTCCCAGAAAGCCAAGCCTTTCATCTGCGCTTTATCGACATCCACGATGAGATTCTGGCCAATTGGTCCATCGAGTACCTTGTCGACGTGGCTATAGTCCCTAAAGAGGAATGGAATATCAAGCGCTTGCACAGCAGGAACAAATCCTCCGAGCGGCCCAGTGGAACCTACATAGATATCGATGGATCCTTGCTGGATTCCTTCGAGAAGTTCGCGCTCGCCTTTTCCAAGCTGGCCATCGGGATAGAGCTTAAATTTGATTCTGCCTCCTGTTCGTTCCTCGACCAGCTTCGCAAAATATTGAGCTCCTACATTGTAGATGTGTTCCATCGCAGTAGAGCTCGCAATTCTAAGTTCAGCTTTGTACGGTGCGGCGCTTACATAAGATGTTGATAAAAAGATGAGCAAGGCGATTAAATAGAGTACTGCTTTCTTTCTCATAGCTTGCCTCCTTTAAAATCCATAAGCAATATGCAAATTGGTTGATAATTATACTACCAAATGATCATTGACGCAATATCTAACATTTCCTCATCGAAAATCTAAACGAAACAATACTTATGCCTCATCATAAAATCTAACCCAAAATACACTCCAGCCAATAGTCTGGAGGGAGTATATAGGGCTCAGTATGCAAGAGAGACATCTGGTCATCGCCAAAACCGCCACGCGTTACCGTACAACGAGCAAGAAAGAAAAAGGCCTTATTCTCAATGAACTTATTTCATTAACAGGGTATAGCCGTAAATATTCCCTGCACCTACTCACCTGATGGGGTAAAAACAGTCCAAAGGGTCATAGGAGGTACGCGACTTACGATTGTCATTGGCTGTTCTCGGGAACGGAAGAAGCTCAAAGGCAAGAAAAAGTATTCGGAAGCACTCTATGAGTCGCTGAAGTCTATATAGGCCACCTTCGACTGCATGTGCGGCAAGCGCCTTAGGGTCTTTTTACGGGAAAACATCGATACGCTCAGAAAGTACTCAGCATACGACATCACCGATCACATCGCTCATGAGCTCCTCTCCATTAGCCCTGCCACTATCGACCGACTCCTGGCAAAGGAAAAACAAAAGCCCTGGTTTATAAAGCGCAACTACACGGCAGGTAAAGCTGTCAATTACTACAAGACCAAGATCCCGGTGAGAACCTTCTATGCTTTGGCGAACACCAGCCCTGATATCTGGAAATCGATACGGTGTTCCACAGCAGTGCTTCAGTCGAGCATGAGTTCTGCTGGACCCTCAACGCCACCGATACGATGATTGGCTGGGTAGAGCTGCGTTCCCTACCTAATCGTGCCTAGCCATGGGTCAAAGAGGCCCTCGTCGAGGTCCGCAGCACCCTTCCAATCCGCCTCATCGCCATCGATTCTGACAATGGCTCGGAGTTCCTCAATAAGCAGCTCTATGACTGGTGCAGAAGCGAACAGATTGCCTTCACCCGCTCACGCAGCTACCACAAGAATGACAATCCCTTCGTGCAGCAGAAGAACAGCCAATATGTGAGGCAATTCTTCGGCTACTTACGATACGACACCATGGAGGATTTCGAAGCCCTCAGAGAAATCTATTAAGTCCTCTGCCCCTTACTAAACCTCTTCTATCCTTAGACAAAACTCATAACAAAACAACGCTAGAATGCAACCATCCATAAGACCTATGCCACAGCCCAAAGCCCTTTCTATCGTGTGCGTGCATCTCCCTTTGTTTCCCTTACGGCAAAAGAACAGCTCTCGGAACGCAAAGCGCGCTATGATCCTGTGGTGCTGCGCTCTAACCTCGATACTGCACTCAACAAACTCCATCATGCCCATAGCAATAAAAGGCTGGTAGAGATACTCTATGAGAACGCATGAATGGTTAGAAAATATGTTGAGGCATCCATCGCGCTTCGGTTAGATTTTATGATGAGGCATTACGTGAAACTATGCACTAGTGTCAAGACTCGATTAAAATGTCCCCTTTCACTCAGGCTGAGCGAGTGGCCAGCTCCTCCTTGTGTTGTAGTTCCTCGAGTTCGACATACTCGAATTCAGTATTTTGGTAGAGCAGCTTGATCCGTCCATCCAGTAGTTCTCTGACTGTCACCTGCGCCTTTGGTTTGGGGAGGACTCGTGCAGTGCGCTTGATCTGCAACAGCCGGTCTTTGTAGCTGACGACGTAGTCATCGCTCACGACGCGAGGCGTTTCATAGCACAAGATGTCCTCAAGCGAGGTCGGTGTCGTGAGCGGCACATGGGCATCCTGTGGCCGCACAGGTGGCTTCGCGAATTTCTCGTTGATATTCGGAAGGTAGACTTCCCTGAGATAACGATTGGCATCCTCAATCGTCGAAATCTTGGCCATCCTGAGTTCTTTCACCAGCCGGTTACACCCCATGGCTTCGTTCAAGCCGCCCTTTCGCCTGAGGCGAAGTGGCCACGATCACTTCAATCCCCAGCACTCCACAGGCACGCTCAAAAGGACTCTTGGGTTCAATACCGGCCAATTGCTCCTCAATCGTGGGCTCACGGGTGTCAGCACAAAGGTATTCTTTTTATCGCAATAGAGCGCCTGTGGTATGCCATAGCAGTCTATCCAGTACCAGAGTAACCGCATTGCATCGGACGTGGTTTCTTCTTCACAGAAGAATTAGAAGGTGATTCCTGTCGCATCATCCACCATATTCATCAGGCAGCAGGCACTTCTTCGCCCTTCAAACCAATCGTGATGGCTCCCGTCAAACTGCAAGAGCTCCCCAAAACATTCCCGCCGCTCCCGACGACTCCGATACACCTTCCTCTGTCGCTTGTGCTCCCACAGCCCTGCTGCAAGCAGCCACCGCCTCAGTGTCTCATGGTCGACACTCATCCCCTAACATTCCTTCAACTTCTCCGCGGCTAAGGTCGGCCCGAAGTCCCTATACCACTCGCGGTAGAATCGCAGCGCCGCTTCCCGTACCTTAGGATCATAGGCTTTCCCCGAAGCCTTCCCCAGACTTTTGTGCAGCAGCCCGCGATCGCCTTCCTCCACATACCGCTGCTAGATCCGCTTCGCCTGCTGATACGACACCTTAAGCTTCTCTGCCGCCGCTTTCAGCGAAAGCTGTCCCTGTACTACCTGTTCCATCACCTTCCCCCGTAGCAGCTCTTTCTGTCCCATCGCTAATTTCCCAGGCATCTTCGCTCCTGGCTGCTATTCTACCAAGGGGACATTTTCATCGAGTCCACTAGGGGACATTATCATGGAGTTTCAACAGCCTTGATGATCGTGGCCTACAAAGATGAGATCGAGGCCTGGTACCATCTCCATAACGAGTTGTGATGCATTCTCATTTTTTATAGTATGGCGAGCCGAATTACTATAGGAATAATCGATACTAGCATGAAAAGGGCCGGTGGGTAGGCCAAGATTCTCTTTATTGCACCTATCGTTTGCAGCTTTGAAATGCACGCCTTTAGATGGGATTTTCACATGGTTTTGATTTGCAGTGATCCTATAGCGGATCT
>MWDY01000017.1 GCA_002070755.1 Spirochaetes bacterium ADurb.Bin110
ATCAACTTGATCCGTACCACTGGCTAGATAAATCATTGTTCCCTGTTCGTTGAGTCTTTTTAAAAAGGGGATAGCGCCCTTAATGGTCAGATCCTCTAAAGTCAATTGTTCTGCCATAAAACGTTGGACTTTTTTTTCTGCTATTTTTCTAATTTCATTGGCATATGATTCCTTATACACATAGGCTGATTCTATTTGATTTCTAGGAACATAACCAAATTCCTCAATCAACTTCCTCATCTCGACCATCTGAATTATCGTTTGAACGCCTGCTGTCTTCTCAATCAATGTCTTTACTTTATTTGAAATTAGTTCGAGTTTTTCTTTTGGCAGGGAATCGTAATGTGAACCTGTAATGAATTTGATCATACACTGTAACATTATTCTATCCCAGCCTTCTCTCAGCGTTGAGACAGTTCCATCAAGGTCAAAAACTGCTACCTTTGGATATCCTCTCTTTTTCGCACTGAAAGGCTTATTGTAGACCACTTCAATGTCGGTATCGGGAATATAGGAAGCTAAGCGTATATCACCGGCTAATTCATGATTATAGCGGTAGTCGATATCAGAATTTAGCATTCTTACTGCATCAAATGAGATGCCTTTAGGGAAACGATTCTTTTGGATAAAAACTCCTGCTGTCAAATTACCGAATTTTAGTATCTCTGGGGGAGATAGATCAGATCCAAGAGCATAAGCAATGCCTGCCAGGAAAGCATCTCCTGCACCTGTAGGATCAACATCCTCAATAATATGTAATCCTGGTTCTATAAAGGTATTATTTCCATCTGAACCAACAGCTCCGTTTTCCCCAAGAGTGATAATTACCTTATTTCCCCAATAGTTAGCGAATGCTCTACTAAGTGTCTCTGCTGATTCAGAAGAGTTTTCAGACAATCCCAGCGTATTGGCCAATTGTCGAGCTTCATTGAAATTCATTTTATGAATCGCTTTCGGATAGAGATCTTGAGGTTCTCTAATATCTGCGATCCAATGGACTCTTTCAAAGGTTGTGTCCATAAGCTTGCGAAGCTCCTGAATCAATTTAGGTGAATGGATACTATTAGGAATTTGTTGGTTGATTAGGATACAGCTATATGTAGGAAGACGCTTTCTTAGAAGGGCTAACAATTGGTCGATTAGATCGTCATTAATAATATTATTTGATCCGATATCGAAACGAGATTTCTCCTGCAATTCTATATATATTTTATGATATACGTAGGTATTACATTCATCTGATTGCACCAAGATCGTATCAACTCCTATTTTCTCCTTCTCTAGAATGTTGACAAGCTTCTCACCATATGCATCTTCTCCAATAATCCCAAACAAGTCGACGTTATTAATTCCCAAGCGCTTACATTGCAATGCTATATTTGCAGCTCCTCCGGGAATAAATAAAGACTTTTCCACATGGTAAACAGGCAGTCCAGTTTCTATAGATATTTCATTGCTTAATCTTGCTCGGTATAAAACATCCAGACATATATCTCCGATGATTGCAACCGAAATATCTTTGACTTGATTAGAATTCCGAAAGATATCCATCTTATTCTATTTCCTTAAGAAAACTGCATAATATCAAGATTTGATCGCACCGCCTGAGAGTCCGATGATGAAGTACTTTTGGAAGAATGAGAAAAGTATAAAAACAGGCAGCACAGCTATGAAAGCTGCAGTCCCCAAAAGACTCCAATCCACATCTCCATGTTCCCCTATAAATCGGTACAATTCGACTGTATATGGACGCACCGTGCTAGTCATAGTCATAGCCACCATATATTCATTCCAAGCTCGAAAAAACGCAAATATGGCCGAAGCAGATATTCCTGGAGCAGCGATTGGCAATGCGATTCTCAATAATGATTGTGTTCGGGACAATCCATCGATCTGTGCGGCTTCCTCAATGGCATAAGGGATTGTATCAAAATAGCCTTTTAGCAACCATGTATTCATGGGAGCGGTCTGAGTTGCATAGATTAGCATTAGTCCCAAGTGCGTATTGTAAAGACCATATAGCGAATATATTCGGTAAAGCGGAATCAAGGTAGCTAGAATAGGGATCATCTGGAATAGCAATATTCCAGTCATCACAAAATTCCTGCCTTTGAAGACGATCCTGGAGAGGCCATAACCAGCAAATGCAGCTGAAGTAGTGCTAATGAGCATCGCTCCAAGGCTTATAATCAGGCTATTGCCATACGATTGGAAATTGAATCTAGAGGAAGTAAATAAGATCTTAAAATTATTAAGGGTCGGATTCTTAGGAAATAGAGTTGGAGGATAACCGAGAGCCTCAGATGTAGGTTTGAAAGTGCAACTGAGCAACCAATATAACGGACAAATTGTAAAAATTATCCAAATAAAAATAAAGAGATATGTCATGATTTTGGCGATAGAAATTTCCTTGTGCATGATTACTCCTCTCTCTCCCTATTTCTATTGATTTGCATATAGAATATTGTAAGTACAAAATTAATTAGAAAAATAATTGTAGAGATTGCTGAACCTTCTCCAAGATATCCGAAATTGAACGCTCTATGATACATATAGACTGAAATGACTTCGGTTCTATATAAGGGTCCTCCATTGGTCATGGCATAAATGAGATCGAATGAATTAATAGTGTTTATGCTGGTCAATATGAGATTAAGGACAAGAAATTGCCTTATCAATGGCAAAGTGATGTATCTTAATTTCTGGGGACCTGTTGCTCCATCCACCGTTGCGGCCTCAATTACATCTTCCGAAATGCTCTGCAAACCTGAGGTCTGAATAATGAAGCTGAATGGCATTCCATGCCAGATATTGGCAACTATCAAACAAGGCATGACAAGCTTTTCATCATTGAGCCAGGTGGGAGTGCTGTTGATCCCCAGCAACAAGAGAATGTGGTTTATTATTCCAAGCCGTGGCTCATACATAAACCTCCAGGATATTGCGATAATGATAGAACTAACTACCCATGGTAATATGATAATTGCGCGGAAGATCTCACGGCCCTTAAGGAACTTTTGATTGAGCAGCAGTGCTAGAATTAGGCCGAATCCAATTTGTCCAATAACCGATCCTGCAACATAAATAAAAGTAGCTGGTAGTATCTGTGAGAAAAATTCTGGAGATGTTCTAGTGAACAATTTGATATAATTTCCCCATCCTGCAGGTTTTAGTTTGTTTATTGATGCAAGACTTATATTAAAAAAGCTGTAATATACCGTGCAGAGCAATGGATAAAGCGAAAAGGTTAAAAGAAGTATCAAAACAGGAGCGATAAAAAGGAATCCTCTTATTGTATCGTTTCTATGTTTCATAGACTATATTTTATTCCAAAATTAGCCATAATCTGAATGCTCATTATTCATGCCTCTCTCCTATTATTCAATGAAGAGAGGCATGCTAAATTCCTAAGTCTAGTGTTCTAATCCGAAAGAATTTGATTCACATTTGCAGCAGCCAAATCCAGAGCCTCTTTTGGAGTCATTCGTCCAAGTACACAAGCTTGAATTGCTTTTTGGATTTCTGATGAAATCTCGGTCCATTTGGGGACAGAAGGACGAAAATGTGCATATGGCAATTGAGCAAGAATAATGGAGAAATATGGATCTACAGATGAATAATCATCACCGCGAGCCATCAGAGACTTAAAAGTCGGCACATAGCCACGTGCTGAAGTATATTTGAACTGAAGATCTGCACCAGCCGCAATCGTAATTAATTCCCAAGCCAGGTCATGATTCTTTGAACCCATGGGAATAGTCAGAAGATATCCGCCTGCCATTGTTGATGGTACACCATTAGGGGCATGAGGTACCGGAGCTACTCCAAATTTCTCTTTGTATATTGCTGGTGTCAGGCCGGGGATCAAATCTCGCGCCAAGCCATAAGCTTTTGTCATAGTGGCCATCGCAAATTTTCCTTGGAATACCCCATTATCTATATCACCATATTTCCCACTGACAATACTGGTGGGAGTCGCTCCTATTCTTACTAGATCAATTAATGCTTCTAATGCAGCTACACCTTCAGGAGAATTAAAAGCAGCTCTTGTGTTATCTTGATTGAGAATTTGTCCACCAAGGCTATAGAGATTGGCAAAGAATTTCATGGGGCCTTCATCCTCAAGCGTCGCTGGAAATCCGAATCCATAATAATAAGGAGGATTAGTAGCCTTTTTGGCCATTACTTTCAAATCATCCCATGTCTTTGGTGGTTTATTAGGATCCAGACCTGAAGCTTTGAATAGGTCCTTATTATATACAAGAACTCGAACATCTGTGTTTAGCCAAGTGCCATAAACTTTTCCATTCCATTTTGTTGCTTCTCTGTATGTGTCAACAACATCATTCCACTCAGGCCACTTGGAGACCCTGTCTGTAACATCTAGCAAAAGATCGTTTTCAGCGAATTCTCCCAACCAAATAATATCGGTCATCATGATATCCGGAGGATTTCTGCCGGCACTTGATGTTAGAAATTTCGTCCTCAAATCGTCCCATCCAAATCCTTCTTCAATGAATTTGAAGTGAATTTCAGGATGCCGTTTCTGCAATTCTGCTTCTGCAAGTTTCCAAGGAGCATCTTGAGAAAATGTATAGGCGCGAGCATAAATAGTAAGGGTAACCTCCTTAGAAGCAGGAGCTGCCTCTGCCTTCAATGCTCCAAATAGGATTCCTTCTGCTAGAAGGAGTATTGAGAGAATCAATGGTATTCCTCTCGCTTTCATAAAGACCTCCTATAAAAAGACAAATTAGCTCTTACCTAAGAGCCATATTTTTATGAATATATGAAACCGGTTACATCAAAATTATAAGCTCTCATTATTGGGATGTCAACAAAGATCTTAGACAATTGTTGGTTCGCTTGTTTTTGAATAAGGTGTATCTGAATAGACAGACCTCAGAAGACATTTTTTGGAATCTATTATAAAATACTATCTGGAATTTGGATGAATTGCATTGAGAAAACTCTTTGGAAGATTGAATGAAAATGAAGAACATAACAATTATGGATATTGCAAAAGAAGCAGGAGTCTCAAAGGCAACTGTATCACGAGTTCTTACTGATCCTCAGATTGTTAGCAAGCCCACACGTGATCGAATACTGCAATTGATGGATAAATATTCTTATATTCCAAATCGTTTAGCGAGAGGACTTAGTGGCTCTCCAACCAACATGATAGGAATAATTATTGATGAATTGGCTAACTTTTTTTTTATTGAAATTGCTGAAGGGATTGATAAGATATTGAGCCCAAATAACTACTCGATGCAGATTAGCAGTTCAAGATGGATCTATAAACGAGAAATAGACTTGGTAAGATCTTTGATCAGTAATAGAGTGGATGGCGTATTGCTTGCACCTGTTCGTCCTGATTCTCAGTCTATTGAAATTCTGAAGCGCTCTGGGATTCCTTTCATTGTTATGAATTGTATCCCTGATGATGATTCAGTTTCGTATGTTGCCTGTGACAATACTAAAGGTGGAGAGTTGGCGGCAGAATATATAAATTCCTGCAAACAAGATCAGGTTATCCTTATCACCGGTTTTGATGATCAATGTATGCAAGATAGAGTTAAAGGCTTTAATTATAAAATATCTCCATCAATTCCGGTGGAGCATTTCAAAGGAGTTAATACCCTTGAAGAAGGATATGCTCTGGTTCCAAAGCTGCTATCCGATTGTAATTTGAGGGGACTGCAATCTACTTTGTTCGTAACCAATGATAATGTTGCAATTGGTATTATAAATCGTCTGTATGAGCTAGAACTTAAAATTCCTGAACAGGTGTCAATAATCGGATATGATAATATAAAATTAGCTAGCTTATGCCGAGTGCCTCTCACCACTATCTCCCAATCTTGTGGATCCATGGGGACAATTGCTGCAAAAGAATTACTAGATATGGTGAATTGTAATGCTAGAAAGACTTGTAGTCATCTTATTATTCCAGAATTATTGGTGCGTGAGTCCAGCAGGCTTCCATTATATAGATAGATCGTTGTGATACAGATCATATAAGCAAATAATTGAATCTTTTCAATCTTACATTCTAAAGAAGATCGTAATCCTTCCCTACTTTTCGGACCATCTAAGCTGCTAATTTTCCCATGACCTAAGTCGGCGCAGCATACCGCAACGCCGAGTGAGGCCCTTCAGGATTGTATTTGGAAGGTGTTGAAAAGCGATTGTATGATGCCACAAAGAAATATTATGAAACGGCACGCACATCCAGAAAAACAAATTTCTTTGCCATTTCGCTTCCTAAGTTCAGGACAAGAGCAGATGGCTACATTGACAACCGAATTTGCCCGATACGCTCGCCAGAGCATGGTAAAGTTTGTTGTAGGAGCAATGGATCTCGATAAGGAATGGAATGCCTATATTGCTAACTTAGATAAGCTGGGCTTGCAGAAGATTCTCGATATGAATCAAAAGGCATATACTAGACAATATGGAAAGTAGAAAATAATCAAACGAGGATTTATTTTCTAGTTCGAACAAGAAGAGGCTGTCCAGAAAGCTGGGTGGCTTCTTCTGTTTAGATATGGCCTTATCTTAATAGATTTAATAACTCAATGAGATAGGAACCATTTAACTGCTTGTAAAGAGTCTTCATAGAACTCGATAATTAACATCTATCTACTCAAGCAAAGTCATTTTCAAATAACAATTCAAAAAAAAGCTTGCAAAAATTTATTTCTAGCTCTATACTATTCATAATATGGAACTATATTCCACATCGTGGAATAGGTACAAAAAGATGAAGATCGAGGAAGGAGGCTAAGATGAAAAGGCATTTTCTCGTGATCTTGCTAATCGCAGCGATGATTTCTAGTCTTGCTGCAAGCGGAGAGGAAAAGACCGTAGAGTTGAAGTTAGGGCACTATTCTGCAACATCACACCCAATGCATTTGGCTGCCGTGCAATTGGCGGAAAATGTCGCCAAACGCACCAATGGTACGCTCAAAATCGTAATCTTCCCTGATAGCAAGCTGGGAAACTCACAGGAAATGGTTGAACAGACCTGTCTTGGGGCAATTGACTTGGTGCTGCCAACTGAACCAGCTCTGGCAAAATGGTCGCCCAAGGTCAACTTGGTTACTGGGCCTTTTGCGTTCAAGGATTATGCGACGGTGGATAGGTTCTTTGCTGGTGATGGATTTGTGAATTGGATAAAACCCGATCTCGATAAGGCAGGACTTAAATATATAGCCCGCTGGGAATATGGCTTCAGAACTTATACCAATTCCAAAAGACCCATCAATACTCCAAATGATTTCAAAGGCTTGAAGATTCGCACGCCCCCAGACTTTGTGAACCAGGAGACAGTGAAGGCATTGGGTGGAGTGGTTCAGACAATTGCCTTCACCGAGTTGCCAATGGCATTAAAGCAAGGCGTAGTGGACGGCCAGGAGAACCCCATAGCAACCATCTACGCGGGCAAGATGTGGGAGACTCAAAAATATCTATCTATTCTAAATTACACTTATGTTGCAACCCATCTCATCATGAACAAAGCCAAGTTCGATTCACTATCGCCCAATCAACAAAAAATCCTGATCGAGGAAGCCGAAAGTGCAGGCAAGTATATGCAGAAGCTCGTCCGAGAGGGTGAAGCGGCTCAGATCGAGGAAATGAAGAAGAACGGCATGGAAGTCAATTACCCAGATACAGCCCCATTCCAGGCAGCAACTATATCCGTATGGGATACCTTAAAATCCAAGGTAAGCGAGAAGGATTGGAATACATTCCAGGAATTGCTGTCCAAATCGAGGTAGATTCTAAAGAATAGGATTAGCTTCATGTGGCGCCCATTAGGGCTGTGGGCTATAGGCTATGGGCGCCCATGAGAGCTATGGGCGCTCATCTGAGCTTCAGACGCCCGCCATTTTTCGTGACGTGGCGCTTATAAGCAGGTCGAGCTCTATGAATCGATGGAGAATATTATGATTACTGTTCTAGTATTCGTAGTCCTCTTGTCTCTAATAATGATAAATGTTCCGATAGTTGTAGCTATTGGCTTGACAGCAGTCATCTTTTTTGTCGGGCAAGGGCAAGGACAGTTTCTAGCTCTTTTGCCTCAGAGGATGCACTATGGAACCACAGGATTCACACTTCTTGCGGTTCCTTTTTTTATCCTTGCTGGCAATCTTATGAACACAGGGGGCATTACCAATCGCATTTTCAGGTTTGCTAAAGCTTTAGTTGGACATATCCCAGGCGGTCTTGGTCAGGTGTCGGTAGTCGCCGAGATGCTCTTTTCGGGGATATCGGGCTCGGCGGTTGCAGATGCTGCTGGGCTCGGACAGCTTCAATATAAGGCAATGGTCGACAATGGGTATAAAAAAGAGGTAGCCGCTTCTATTGTTGCATCGGCATCGACACTTGGGCCTATCATTCCTCCGTCTATTTCCTTTGTTCTCTATGGCGCTCTAACCAATGTTTCCGTACCTCGTCTTTTCCTTGCGGGTTTCTTGCCAGGCTTTCTCATGGGCGGCGCAATAATGGTGGCAATTGGCGTTATGGCCAAGCCACGGGGCTTTCCAAGTTATCCCAAGGCTGATCGTCATGAAATCTGGGATGCAGCAAAGAAGGCTTTTTTCTCTCTCATGGCTATTGTAATTGTCCTTGGAGGAATATTTAGCGGTCTCTTTACTCCTACAGAAGCGGCTGTAATTACATGCATTTATGCGCTTTTCCTTGGCTTTATCTATAAAGATCTGAAGCTCAAAGACTTGCCGAATATGCTATGGGATACGATAAAACAATCTGCCGCACTTCTATTCATCATGGCAGCGGCAAATTTCTTTAGCTATTTCACTATGTATCAGCGAATTCCAGATAATCTCATTGCTACACTGCTCAGCATGAATATGTCTGGCACAGGACTTATGGCAATCATTTTTGTCATAATAATCATACTTGGCCTTTTTCTAGAAGGAAATGCGATATTCCTGATCACCATTCCGATTTTCCTGCCAATCGTGATGCAATATGGCTTCGACCTCGTCAACTTTGGCGTTGTTATGACATTACTCATCATGATAGGAAATCTTACTCCGCCTGTGGGCATGTGCTTGTTTGCAGTGTCCAGTTTCACCAAGATCGAAATCTGGACCCTGGCAAAGGAATCGCTGCCTTACATTATCGGGATCTTTATCGTAACCATTATCATCGCTTATGTTCCGGAGATATCGACATGTCTGCCGAACCTTCTAATGGGGGTGGGGCAATGAAAAGCAATGGAATATTCAAGGTCGTAGATCAAGTCATAATCCAAATATTCAAGTGGATTTGTATCGTGACCTTTGCATCCATAATGGTTCTCGTTACAGCGAATGTTCTTTTGCGTTATATACCTATCACCTCTATCAACTGGTATGGCGAGATAGTCGAGCTATGCTTTGCATGGATGATATTCTATGGAGCAGCCGCAGTCTGGATCGCCAGAGGCCATTTTAGCGCTGGCGATTGGATAGGGAAGCGGTTGAAGAAACCTAGGGTGCGTGCAACATACCACTTCTTAGTAGAAATCATCTCCTTTGTCTTCATAGCGATTTTTTTCTGGTACTCCAGAGAACTTTTCAACCGCTCTATTGAAGTGACCGAGTCGCTTCAGTTCCCTAAGAAGGTGATCTACAGTTGCATGCCGATATCCTCGGCAGTCATGGTTTTGTATTCTATCAAGTTCATAATTCTTGGCATCATCGATATCGTAAAGCCAGAGAAGGCTGAGGAGAAAGCAAATCAGGCTTAAAAGAGAGACTATTTTGATAGGTTTATATAAAGAATAATATCTCTCTTATTTGCCCCATAAATTGAAGCATTTTCCTTATTTATGGGGTACATTTTTCCATCAACCTTGCCCTCGAAAGTGATCTCATCTACACATTGCCAAAAGGCCTTCTCCAGATCGACGATTGAAGGCCGCTCATCAATAAAGCGGCGACTTGGAATAGTGCCACGGTTCTCTTTCGATGGAATTCTCTTGCGCTGCTTTTTACGTCCTTGCCTAAGATGCAATCAGAGATCCAAGGATCCATTAAGCATCTTAGCATTAAGATATTGATAAATTGTTTCATGAGAGATCTGCATCGCCGGTGAATCAGGATACTCTAGCCTAAGCCTGCCTGTTATCTGCTCTGGAGAATGATCTTTGTTAATTCTTGCCTCTATAACCTGCATAAGCGCTTTATTATCTCGCTTTGGACATGGCTCAGTAGATGATCTTCTATTCCTTGATACTATTTCTGCATACCGAGAAAGGTAGAATCCATTTGGTGAATTTCGAGCTATTTCTCTATTTACGCTTGAATTATGTTTCCCTAATATTCGTGCTATAAGATCAACTGAGAACTCTTAATCTATAAAAACTTGTAG
>MWDY01000018.1 GCA_002070755.1 Spirochaetes bacterium ADurb.Bin110
CTCCAAATCGGTATTGACTAGAAGACAGCTGCCCGAAAGCAAATAATTGGTGAAATATCCTGTTGTATTTCTATAGCCTTCTGGGAGATTCTCATCTCCTTTAGCAACATATTTCTGGAACAGATCCTTATTGTTCAAATAGACACCCATAGTTATGCCGCCGAACATGACATCTGCTTGAGGATTAGCTTTTTCAGCTTTGATCTTTGAGATGCACTCCCCTGTCCCCATCGATTGAAGAATAATCTTGATATCATATTTCTCACCAAATGGATAAAGGATTGATTGTAGTTCTGTATCTGAATTGGGCGAATATACTACAAGATTGCCTTTAGCAAAGACAGGAATAGATAAAGCCAATAGTAAACCAATTAAAGATGTCATTTTGATAACTTGCTTCATAATGCCTCCTAAAAATATTGATGCTTAAATATAAAAAATGCTGGAAATATTGTCAATATTTGCAAATAATATTGTCATTTAAGAATAACATGGCTCTAAGAAAGCGACAAAAATCAGAAGGAAAAATTATCCAAAACTTTTGCTTTTTACTTTACGAGTCGTTGGCGATGCCAAGTAAGATATGGTAGGTGCTGTGGTGAGATGTGGGTTAGGTAGCGGTCGCCGTCGAGGTTGAGGGCACGGAGCTGGTAATCGGTGAGGCGTGGTGAGGGGATTAGGAGGCCGTCGTCGGCAAAGGTGATAAGATGACGGTCGAAGAGGGCATCGATGTCGGCGCGGAAAAGGAAGCCGTTGTAGACGTCGAGGCGTTCAGCGTCGGTTTCGCATTCCGACCAGGCTTTGGCGTGGCTGGCGCGAAGGATTTCGGGTATATCTATGCCGGAAAGGGCGCAGCAGCCTCCCCAGTAGTCGATAAGGGCTTGGCGATAGATGTCCTGGCCGATTCGCTGGCGGATGAGGGCTTCGCGCTCAGTGCCTTTTATGTCTGGTTCGGTATCGAGTGCATTCTGGATTTCCTTCTGGTATCTAGAGATCGATGTTTCGGGCATGCTGCGTGCAAGTTCAGATGCTCTGTGTAGAAAGGCAGCCAAGAGCTGTAGGCTCCAAATATGGTAGTTGCCATCTTCTTCGATGTCGGGGAAGCTTCTAGACAATTCATTTGATAGAAAGGGGTTATCGAAGCATAGATTCCAAGAGTTTGCGTTTTCTCCATGGCTGATCAATACTCGTATGGGATGATAGGCTGACCCTAGGACAAGCTTGTGAGAGCCGCGCTCTACTACGTATTCAAAGCCATTTTCCCGACCAGCTTTTTCTGCAAGGACAAGGTCGCCGCCATTCATGTCAGCTCCCCTTTTTCAATGGCATCCCAGGCTGCGAGCACGAGTCTCTGGGTGCGATATTCGCCATAGACCTTGAGCTCATTGTTTTTGAGCACGCGAAAGGTCTCTGATGGATAATCTTTTCCCATGACATTTTTGGGATCGAGGATGTACCGAAGCTCATCGCGATCGAGACCATAGAGGCGCGCATAATATGCATCGAGCTCCGCTCTGAGAACGGCGCGCCTCTCAGGGCTCCAGGGGAAGGGTGGAAAAAATTCGGTTGAGAATGGCCGATCGAAGAAGGAATCGGGCAGGTAGGAAGGCTCTTGGGGCGCTGCAGCCTCATCTTTTGCAATTCTGCTCGGAGGGAATTCGGGCTCGGACATTCTTCGGTAGTAATTGCTTTCTCGCTGAAATCTTCGGTAGACGCGCGCTCTGATATTCGTATCGAGCGAATTCCAGAGGTCTTCTGCCCAGCCTGCAATGTCGTATGCGGTATAGGTAAGCGCAAAGACGCGGGGAATGATGAAGGCGAGATCGTCGGTGCTATAGGCATCTGGAGGAAGAACGGGAAGTTGCTTGTAGATAAAATAATTCAAGTGTGTACCGCCAATTTTATGTCGAGCAATAAAATCTACGAGAATAGATGATAAGTTTGATATCAAACATGCAAATAGCCATGAATTTATTGTCGAACTAAATATCATCAAAGGCATACTATTCCCCACTCCCGCCCTTGGCAGCACACTCGCTATCACTGTTCGCTCATTGGTCGCATTGGTGATATCTCTCCATCCCATTAGCCATCGAGGGCTTTTTGCTTCAAGCCAAGCTCCTACCGCTGCTAGCAAGTCCGAGCTATCGGCAAGGGCAGCCAGTTGCCAAGGAATTCCAGGCCCGAGAAGTGCTTTGCGTAGCTCAACTATATCGCTGGTACGCCAAGCTTTTATAACCGCTTTGGGAGCATCCGCAATGCGAGCAAGAACCTCGCGCTGCTCTACCCAATAACGAGGCTGGATGCTCAGGTGCGGATCGCGCTTTTCTTCATCAGTGAGGTCTCGGCACCGTGGCTCTTCGCCAGGAGCTACATTCGACATGCTGTAGGTTGCCCAGCGATGATCGAATTGATGTATGAGTTTTGCCTCATAGAGCGGCATTAACCCAGGCGCAGCGCTTGTATGAAAGAGGCCAGAATCATTCGCCATATCAATCATGCGAAGGAATGAGATACCCCACGGATTGC
>MWDY01000019.1 GCA_002070755.1 Spirochaetes bacterium ADurb.Bin110
AATTTTATCGGGTCCACTATTCTCCAGCGGGCAGTTGTATCGACATAGATAAATTGATTTTCCTTTGTGGGAATTCTCTGAGGTTCTCCATCCCAGGACATCAGCTTCTTAGGATATTTCATGACAGTATCGACAAAAGGGCTTCGCCATTTCAATCCGGCACTGGTATGAAAAGCAACTATTTTCCCAAAGCGCACCACCACGGCTTGTTCACCTTCGTTTAGCACAAAGAGAGGCCCAAAGATTATGATGAAAAGAATGCCTAATGCTACAACAATTGTTATGATTATTGATGCTTTTTTCATCTTGAAGCCTCCTGAGAAGAAGGAGTCTGAGCTAAATTCTTTATAGGCAATACATTCTGAAGTGATTTGTCGATGAGATCTATATTCTCTTGGTCTTTGAATATTTCCTCCATCATTTCGTAATATAGACGTTTTCGCGTTATTTCGGGCGCTTTGCGATATTCGTCATAGACAGAGTTGAAACGAGAGACATCGCCCTTTGCTACATTGACACGCTCTGAAGCATAACCCTGTGCAACTTCGAGTATCTGGTCTGCTTGACCTTGTACCTTTGGAATTTCTGCGTTATATGCTTCTCTCCCTTCATTAATAAGTCTGTTCATATCCTGGATCGCTTTGTTTACGTCTTCAAAGGCAGCTTGAACACCTTCCGGAGGCACAATATTTTGAAGCTGAACCTGTGTCACCGTGATTCCAAGACCATATTTCGAGAAGAATTCGTTCATAAGGGCGACGGCAGCTTCCTGGATATTCTGACGTTCAGGGCCTATCACACCTAGAATAGTTCTATCTCCCACAAGCATATTGATTACTGTCTGAGAAGTATCTCTGATTGTTTTTTCTTTATCCATCACATTGAACAGCCATGCTTCTGGATCTGTGACACGATATTGAATGATCCATTCGACATCTACAATATTGAGATCTCCAGTCAACATTGTAGATTCATTGGGGAATTTTTCGCTTGAATATTGTGTGACTATTCCCGGCCTTACAGTTCTAAAACCAAAAGTCTCGGTTTGGATCACCTGAGTCTTTACAAGATGGGCCTTTTGAATTCCAAATGGCAATTTGTAATGAAGTCCAGCGCCAAGGGTCTTTGTATACTTTCCGAAGGTTGTAATAACCGCCTTTTCAGTTTGGTCTACAATGACAAAGCTCGTCAGCAGGAAAAAGATTACACATAGTGCAATTATTATAGTTATCACGAGAGGCCATTTTAATTTTATTTTCCACATTTTCTTAGGATTAGGCGTATCTGCCATGTCTTACCTCCTTATTGAAAAATGAATTATTGTTTCATATTGCCAATGACTGATCTATCCTGTGGGATATAAGAGTATCAATTTCTCTCTTATTCATATTGAATAAATAGGATATAGCAAGCCCAAAATCATTAGGAAGAGGATCAAAAATAGTCAAAGGCATGTCTTCAAAAAGGGGTTGTACAAAGCCTAAACAGCATGAATGCAAAAAGTAACTGTTGATTTCAGGTGTCTTAGATCCTCCATATTTTGAATCTCCTGCAAGTGGGTAGCCGTGAGATGCTAGTTGCACTCTTATTTGATGTGTAAGCCCAGTTATGAGATCTACAAGCAAAAGGCTGAATAGCTTGCTCTGTATCAACGGGAATGCATGAAGGATAGCTTCCCTCCCTTCATTTTTATCTATGACACTCAATCGTCTCTTCTTATCGCGCAGAATAGAATCCTTGAGTATGATTGGCTCATCTATCCTTCCTTCGACTATGGCAATATAGAACTTATGAATCCTTCTATTCCTCATTGCAGTGCTGAAAAGGTCTGCGCCGATTCTGGTTTTTGAGAATACTATGATTCCAGAGGTGTTTCTATCTAGTCGATGAAGCGGTCCTGGAGAAAATGACACAGAAGGCTCCAATAGATCGTGAAGAAAGCTATGCACATAAGCATCTAGACTTGTATTTCCATCATGTACTAACATTCCTCTCGGCTTATGGAAAGCGATAAGATGGCTATTCTGCCACAAGATACTTGGAATTTCATCATAAGACCCTTGTGAATGCTTTTTTTTAAGCGAAGCACTTTTTATTATTGTTTGGCTATGACCTTTCTCCCAAATTTTTTCTGGGAGCCTTATCTCAACAATATCCCCTTCTTTTAATCTATCATTCGGCTTTAGGGGGCTATTTGAAGTCCTGATATCTCCCTGGCGAAAAAGACGATAAATTGTTGAAAGAGCAGTGTCTTTGAGCACCTTTCGGACTATTCTATCAGCACGCCGTCCATCGTCATCTCTACTAAGAGTGATGGTCAACAATTTGCCCACGAATTGACCATAATGCTTTGTAAGCCGTAGGTCAACGGCTGTACGTGCTTCGATCATGCTTGACAGAGTCTATAGCATCTCGCACACTCTATGTAATAAGGCTAAGTAGTTCTTCAATGCCAGAGGAGTATATTTCTTCGATGCAGAGCTTCAAAGTGGTAATAGGGATGTATAATCATCTCCCCTATAATGCATCAGGAGCATTATATGAACAGACATACCAAGGCGCATGGCGTCCTTTTCTCTCTGGGCTATATAAATTTCTCTCCATTAAATCGGTAATCTACTTTTCTGGTGCTATTTTTCCATGGCTTGAAGAGAATCATCCAGAATATATGTATCTTCTCGTAGAGATGGTTAGAAGAGGACAGGTCGAGCTTTTAGGAGGTGGGTTATACAATCCACTTTCGCCTCTTATAAGCACGCAGGACATGACTGGACAGGTCGAAAGCTTAAGTGCTTTTATTCGTAAAACCACTGGCAAAAGACCTTCTGGTGCATGGCTC
>MWDY01000020.1 GCA_002070755.1 Spirochaetes bacterium ADurb.Bin110
GTCGATGCGGTAGTTGTAGCCTGGCTCGAGCACGTCGTAGGTGGCGGCGCGGCCTTTCATGCGGTCAAAGCTCGCTACGGTCATGCCATGCGAGCGCAGGTTTTTACATTTTTGGTAGAGCTCAGGATCACGCGTCACCACCATGCCTCCTTCGCCTACCGCAAGGTTCTTGTTGGAGAAAAAGCTCCAGGCCGATACATCGCCGAAAGTGCCGAGTTTGCGGCCTTTGTACGTGCCGCCATTCGCATGCGCGCAATCTTCGATGAGCTTAAGGTTGTGTCGCTTACAGATATCGACAATCGCATCCATATCGCAAGCATAGCCTGCATAGTGCACAATCATTACCGCCTTGGTGCGCGGTGTGATCTTGGCCTCGATATCGGCAGGATCCATGGACCAATCGGACAATGATGTCACATCGCCAATCACCACCTTGCCGCCCGACACTTGCACGCTATTCAAATCCGCAATGAAGGTGAGTGAGGGCACAATCACCTCATCTCCACACCCTATGCCGCATGCCAGCACCGCAATATGCAGCGCCGCCGTGCCATTGGCCACCGCAAGGCACCGCGCACCCTCGCCCAGTTCTTGTGCATACGCTGTTTCAAAATCCACCGTGCGCTGCCCCATCGTAATCCAGCCAGATTTGAGTGTATCCAGCACCGCATTATATTCTCGCTCGTCATAGTTGAGCTTAAAAAGCTGCACTTTCCATTGAATAGTTTCCGCCATGGTATGCCTCCTAAAGACACTTACGTCTGATTTTTTCCTGATATAGCAAAGCATGGATATTATTTACTACTTTGCTGTTTAATTTTTTGTTCAAAACAAGGAAAAGATACTCAAAAGGATATAGTATTTTTATAGCTACTTCAAAAAGAGGCTTATATATAATATTTAACTTGCAATAAGCTCTTCGAAATTTGAAATACTTTTCTAAATAATCTTGAATATTGGTTTCGTGACGTATGCTGCGTTCTCCGTCAAGAACATATTTCTTCTTTAACTCAACAAGATAATAATTATTCATTGCATAGAATAACGCTGCGCTACAACCATCAGATAGATAATCAGGATTAAATTTTATCGTGGAATATGACACATAATCATCATTCAGAATATTTTTTGAATAGCCTACCAGTTCCCCATCTTTATTAGAAAATACCGCAAAATATTCAATACTAGGGTTATTGTTATCTATAATTAATCCTTCAAGGAATTTATCTTTTCTGATAGGAACACCATTCTTTTTATATCTTGAAAAAGCTTTATAATAAACATTATATAATTCATCCTTATATTGTTGCGGATCAATTTGTCTCGCTGTATTTCTTTTGATTCCTTTTGTAATTTTATATTTATTATTTGATTTTAAGTCATTGATATCATCCGGCATGTCCTTAATAACGTACCACCACTCAGTATCACATTTGCAATCAAAGTCTGATGTATAGCGGATCAGTAACGCTTTACTTTCTTTCATCATTCTTTTTGCAATTTCAATATCTTTTTTTTGGATCTTATAATGAGGAGGGAAATTCGAAATTATCATATGATTATATTCAATCCAAGACATTTCTTCCCCCAAAGGTAACATCCATACTTGGGGGTTCCTGAAGAACCCCCAAGTAAGGACTCTCTCGTATCTGTTCCACTAATTCTTCATCTGAAGACTTCATCTTTTCTTTCAATATCAAAGCGCCTAACGCGACTCGTACTGGTATCGCTGGTCTCCCATTGTTCGCTACGAATAACTTCGAATACTTTTCTTTGACGTCGTTCCAAGGTATCAGGCTTGCCAAGATTACCCATCGATTATCCGCTTTTAGGCTTCCGCCAAACACCATGTCAAATTGATCAAATTCGGGCGTATGCGTTGGTATTCTGTAAATTCTCGCCTTCCAAGTGCACGCCTTTTTCATGCTTTTCTTCATTTTCCATGCACTTTTACGGTCAATTATATCATATATTCCTTTGCTCTGCTTACCTTTATTTATTTTTCAGGAGCCCTTATCGAGGTCTATTATAATCGGCTTCGTAGGCACTCGTCGAATGCCATGATGTTCCGGTAGAGATGTCTTTTAGAGTGGCTTAAGTGACCCACCATTAAATCGGATAAGGTCAAGTTTGATCAAGAATCAAATCAGTATGTTTCTCAAGGAACGCAATCACTTTATCAGGATGATGAGTATCGGTAGGCAAATTGACCACATGTGCAGCAGCAAACACTGCATTGGGATAGCGCTCAGGATCAAAGCCCCATTCTGAAAGGTCCCCCATTACAGGATGCAATGGGGAGATAAACCAGTCTCCAAGGGGAATATGCGCCTCTTGTGCATAGTGAAAAAATGCATTTCTATCTTTGACAAGGAGTGGATACTTGAGAAAGAGATGATCATTGTGATACTTGGGATTTACATGATTAAGGCCATGCTCAGAAAGGTACTGGGTAAAGATTGTGGCATTGGCTTTCCTGAGCGCATTGAGAGCCGGCAGCTTCTTTATTGCCTTTTGAGCAGCTTTCCTCTGGACAGTGCTCATGCCTAAGAGATAGTCCTTTGGCATCGTGGTACCTTCGATCTCCTCGCCCGACGATGAGCCTGTCACGAGGTTTTTCTTACTAAGCCACCTGTAGGCATTGACCATTGTATAATATGTCGATGGCGTCACAAGCGAGCGCACTTTAAGAAGAATCCAGAGCATGGCTTGAGTTTTGGCCGATGGCTGAGGAAGGTTGTCGGCAAACGCGGCAACCCTAGGCTCCAGTTCTGGATCGTTGACCAGGGCATAGCCGCCTAGACCGGTAGAAAAAGGCTTGTTCCACTGGCTTGAATAAAAGGCAGCATCGCAGTACGAGCCATTGGGCTTACCTTTGTAGGTGCCCCCAAACCCATGGGTACAATCCTCGATGGACCAAATACCGCGCTCTTTGCATAGCGCGACAATTTCATCAACATGTGCGGAGAGCCCGTACGTATTTTGGCACAGCACGGCCTTCACGGAAGGAGTAAGCGCCGCTTCCACGAGTTTTGGATTTACAGAAAAACTATCGAGTTCGATATCCACATAGACTGGCTGCGCACCCTTATACAACACC
>MWDY01000021.1 GCA_002070755.1 Spirochaetes bacterium ADurb.Bin110
ATTCAAGTATCGCTCGACAGAAATCGCAGCATTAGCTGATAATTCCAGTTTTGGAGTGCTTAGCGAAATGGTCGCGGACGGATCTGGAAGATATATACTACAAGAGCCTATGGAAGTTTGTTCTGGCAAGACGAGCACTGTCACAATGCAGCCTGCTATCGAAGCAGAAGAAGTATCTCTAACTTGTACCGCAAGGCTGTAATTCCCCGATTGCAATTCATCCACCTGATAATGCATCTGGGTAGCTGGAACATCTGTCGACAAAAGAGATGGCCCTTGAAAAGTAGGATCTCCTGGTAAGCCTCTGTATTCAAGCGAAACAGAATACTTCCAGTCGAGGGGAAGAGGCTGATTTGGGGAAAATTCCAGCTGCAGAGAGCCTTTCCCTTGGGCTAAGTGCAGCATTATTTGTATGTTGACCCTCTTTCCTGCTTGAGCTAGAACTTGTGTTTCTTTTTGGACTATTACAGTCCCATTGGCAGTAAGGCCTTCTGCCAGAAGTATCCAATTGCCGGCCTTGATGCTCAGTTCTCCGCTGGCTTTATCGATAACTTTAGTTATAACTTCTCCGTTATCGCCTGTGAATGTCAAACGATAGGAAACTATATTCCATCCGGATTCGGGGCCTATTATGGTTGATCCAGATTTCTTAGCACTCGCGTTCGTCAAATCACCTGGCAACACGAATCGTACATATATATGTGCTGTACCCTTAGGAATTCCTGTAGGGCAAGCTGTAAACAACACAGCTGCAATAAAAATCAAGGCTTCAAACAATAAGAATAACTTGCGCTCTGTCATCTTCTCCTCCTTAAGACAGAGTCGCTCCAAAAATAGTCCGTTGCTTCAAAAGTCACAGCTATGTCTAATAATAAAAGAGGTGGTTCATTCTCTAAAAGTTATACAAGAATGATGGCGATGGAGCCGCATTGCAGCATCCTAGCCTCGCATCATATAATGAAGAGCCAAATAATTGGTGGTGGAGGCGGTTTGTGAAAATACTGTTTATTTCAAGCGAATTGACACCGTTTGCAAAAAGCGGCGGACTTGGAGATGCAGTATCTTCTCTTGCGGCTGCGCTTTCCAAATTGGGTCATGATGTGCGAGTTCTGCTTCCACGATACTATTTCATATCCAAGAATACATTGCGAAGGATAAATGGTCTTCTAGAGATCGATTCTGCGCGAGAGCGCCACCGCGCATTTCTTTATACGGCCAATTTGCCAAACTCCCAGGCTAAAGTCTATTTTCTAGAATGCGATAGTCTATATGGTCGCAATGGAATATACGGCTATTCCTCGAATCAAGAATTTCCTGATAATCCCGAGCGATTTTCTGTTTTAAGCAAGGCTGCCTTCGCACTCTGCCGAAACCTCGGATGGATTCCAGATATCATGCAAGCGCATGATTGGCCAACGGCACCAGTACCTGTTTACCTTAATACTATAGAAAAGAATACCGAATTTTCAGGAACTGCGGGAGTCTTGACCATCCACAATCTAGGCTATCAGGGAATCTATAGCAGAGACCATTTTGCCGAGCTTGGTTTAGGGTGGGAATATTATTATGGAGCGGGGTTCGAATACTATGGCAACATCAATTTTCTCAAGGCAGGGATAGTTTCTGCCGAATGCATCGCTACCGTATCGCCTACTTACGCTATGGAAATCCAAACGCCAAGCGGCGGTTTTGGACTCGACGGTTTGTTACGTCAGCGAAGCAGAGATCTGGTTGGTATTCTAAATGGTATCGATACAGAGGTATGGAATCCTTTGACAGATCCCTTTTTACCAGCACATTATTCAGCCGGAGATATCAGTGGAAAAGCTATCTGCAAAGAAGCTCTTCAAAAAGAGTTAGGTCTTCCTATTGATCCGCAAGCACCGCTGATAGGCATGGTAACGAGACTTGTGGAGCAAAAAGGGATTTCTGAGGTATTTGGTCGCACATACGGATGCATGCGTAAAATTCTGGAGACAATCCATGTTCAGGTCGCTGTGCTCGGCTCCGGAGATGCTTGGGCAGAAGAGGCAATTATGAATTTTTCAGCCCAGTATCCGCAATTCAAGGGAGTCATTGGATACAATGAAAGGCTTGCACATCTCATCGAGGCGGGGAGCGACTTTTTCCTCATGCCAAGCAGATATGAACCCTGTGGACTAAACCAGATGTATTCGCTCGTATATGGGACCTTGCCGATTGTCCACAGGACAGGCGGTCTAGCCGACACCGTGGTCAATTATAATCAGGACTTGGGCGATGGCACAGGTTTCATGTTCGATGATTTGACTCCACAAGCGGTATACGATACGGTGGGCTGGGCAATGTGGGCGTGGTATAACAGACCTGAGCATATAAAAACTATGCGCGAGCGAGCGATGAAACAAGATTTCTCATGGAATCGCTCAGCTGAAGAGTATGGACGGCTTTATCAGCATGCTTTAGCCCTAAGAAAGGCTAAGTGAATCTTAAAAAGAAGTCTATACAAATAAGATAAAAGGAACACATCGATGTCTGAGTCTAAAATACTGGATTACAATAAGCAGGAGGTAAGAGATCAGCTTTTGCATGCCTTGCGCAGCTATACAAAGGAATGGACTAGCGCAGATCTTGCTCGAGCAACAGGCTTACCCCTAGCACAGATTAATGCTGAAATGCCCACTATCTCCGATGAATATCGAGGCAGAATTCGCGTATCGGAGAGAGGTGATCTCTTGTATTCCTTTCCTAATGGATTCAAAAGCAAATACAAGGGTTTTGGACCTTCTATGCGAAGATTGTGGAAGACCATCACTAAAGGAGCGGTAGAAACAGGAAAATTCCTTTTTAAGGTGTGGATTCTAGTTACTCTCTTTGGTTATTTCTTTATTTTTTTAGCCCTTGCTCTAGTTGCTCTCTTTGGCTCTGTCGC
This sequence comes from Spirochaetes bacterium ADurb.Bin110, assembly GCA_002070755.1. Next base: position 2,912 of record MWDY01000021.1, read on the forward strand.
GATGCGCGGAGGTGGATCTCGTGATAGCGATGACCGCCGAGGCGGTGGCGGACTTGGTGGCTTGTGGCTTACCACTAATCTTTTCGATTCGATGATTCGACTCTGGTTCTATAGCGAGCTATTCAAAGGGCCAGAAGACAGGTATCGCAGCGCTCAAGCTAAAGCTCAACGGCGACCTCTCCATAAGGCTGTATTTTCGCATGTCTTCGGAGATGGTGATCCAAATGCAGAATGGGATACT
>MWDY01000022.1 GCA_002070755.1 Spirochaetes bacterium ADurb.Bin110
TGGCGGTGGTAACAAACCTCTTTCAATCTTGCTCCAATTACTTGGATCTTCACCACTCTGTCTACAAAAATCCCTTAGAGTGAGTCCAGCGGAGAATCTAAGAGATTTCAAGTAATCTCCGAACATATCTTGTTTCCTCCTCTTCAATTGTGGTAAAATTATACCACAATCTAAGTATATTGAATATTTCAAAATTGTCAAGAAAATCATAAATTTTTTTATATTTTCCATTTGGCAAGATAGCGTCAGTATGGTGCAATGAAAAATCAACAATTAAAAAGCAATGGATTTAATCAAGTCGTGATTTTATGCTAGCTTTTTCTTTCCGATAAGCAGTGATATTCTTATCTATCAACGGGTGAATACATGCTCATCCATATTGAAAAGAGGCAATAAAATGTCAGGATCAGATTTTGATATAATAAGACCAGAGACATGGATAGCCGCTTCAGATAATCCAATTTCGTGGGAAGGAGTACCGTTCTATAAGGTTGATGGCGGCCCTCTGAGCGAAAAAGACATGGTGGGTTTCTTTGAGGCAGCATTTGCGTTCCTTGAGCAAAAAGGAGATCATATCTCTTATGAACAGCAGCAGAAGAGCGTGCAGACAGTCCTTAATAGAATGAAAAACACGAATTCAAAAGAGGCCATTGATAAAGAAATAATGGAAGAACAAGAGAAGAGAAATAAGGCAGGCAGGATTAAGGTTCTTATAAGATGCAATTATTATCGAGAAGAAAGACATTTTAATGGTACATGCTGGAAGTGCGATTACCCTATACCACAAAATTTTAGCAATTGTTATCAATGCCCTCATTGTGGATTTATAACCTTTCATGATGGAGATGAATATCTTGATGAGTGGGAATACTGGGATCTTGATGAAGCAAGAGTGATATGCTCTTCCGCGCATGGTTTTACAAATTTCCTGAGCGATAAATTGGGAGAAGACTATGATCGAATTGAGAAATCATGCTCCGGGATCCCCGAATTCAGTAAAATAAATATAGCATTCGCGGCGCTGATAGATACCCTTAACAAATCGTCTCAAATAGAATATCAAGACCTGAGACAGGCGTATTATGAATATTCCCGATTCCTAATCGAACATGGCGCTTATTTCTATGAGGCCCTCTATAACGCTCAAGTATGTAATCTATTGTATCTTAAAGAATTCGGAGTTGGAAAAGTTAAAGCAGTGTGTCGCATGCCATGCCAAAAGCAATGTACCGATTTCCCTTCATGTGATATTGATGAAGCGATCAGGCATCAGATCTTCCCAAAGCGAGATGCTCTTGACACGGGATTTTTTGATTATGAGGACCCTGAGGAGGCTATTTCAAGAGGCTACGTAATTGGCTATTGTCACGGAGAATATGAAGAAAATATAATTTCCCCTCTTTATGATGCAGCAATGGCAAAGCTTGCGAGACAAAGAAAAGCATGGGGAAAAGCAGTAGAGCAAGCAGAAAAGGAATTCAATACAAGAGGCATAAAAAAGCCAGGTGATGAAACACCTGGCTATCTAGAGAGAATAAACGAGATTTATAGAGAGAATATAAATAGCTTAATAGTGCCCTGATTTTATATTCATTTTTGTTAATCGATAAATATAAATCGTTTTATCCATTAGCCTATTGAACCAAACAGGATCTAAATATGTAACTACCTGCGCAGCGTTTGCTAAGCTGTTCCAGACAATAATTGCATCATCGGCAGTCCATACAGCAAACTTTTGCTTATATGTAAAAAACACATCATAAGGATCACTGATAGGCATTAAATCTCCATATTGTTTTTCTAACTCATTCAATATGTCCACATTTGAATACCATAATTCTATAGCGACCAGGCTTTTATTGACAAACCAAAATTTAAGATTGTTTATTGGCAATTCATAGGCTAAAATAGCTCCCGTCTCCTGCTTTAATGGCTCAGGGGGTGGAATATCAATTTCATTATAGTATAAATATATAAAAGCATATTTTGGTGCAAAGAGATATGAGGGATACAATTGAAGATCGGGACATTTTGTCCTAATTTCTGTGAAACTCATTCCCCATGTATAGTCCTTGTAGCCACTCTGTGCATCCACACCGCATATACAAAGGAATATCGAAACAACAAAGAGACCAATTGACAGATTTTTTTTCATATTTTCGTCTCCGTCATTAAAAAGGCATTATTCATGGCTCTCTCAATATTCTATCCTACTCTACGATCCAGGCTCCGGAATGCTCTGCAATACATCCTGCCTGTCGAAAAACTTATAGACAAAATAGGTTGGAAGATATTTCATCGTTATCGGATCATAGTAAGGATCAAGGTCGATATAATATATCCCATTCGAGCTCCTATTTATTCTTGTTCTAAGTTCCATGACTTCTTTCCTTGGCATTTTTATGTATAGAGAATCCTGTATCAATATCTTATGCGATCCGGCATATCCACCGGCATATTCCCCTTGAATTTCCAAGAATGAGTCGCCATTCCAAAATTGGACTACAAAAAGATAGCAGTATTTACCCATAGCCGCCGAGAGGTTTACGTCCCAATCTTTCTTATTTGCAAAGAGCCATTTATTGAGGTAGTTCATATATCTTTCGACTGCTCCAAGAGAAAGAATATCGCCATAACAGATAGCGCTCGTATCCGCTTCCTCGATATCGAAGGTTACCGCGGAGATTATTCTATTCTTCGATATTTCTATTGAGAGATAAGTCGGAAAGCGTACTGGCTCATCGGCAATGATATTGGCAAAAGTGTTCGCATCTACAATATACTTAATGCTAGAGGGTAAGTGATTGTCGAATTCAATATAAGTAGAATCATAATGTTGAGCACTTGAATTTTCTTTCTCATCCACCGAGGCACAACTTACCAATAGAATTGGCAGTATGAAAGTGGCAAGAGCGAATCTTTTCATTTTTCTACGCCCCTTTTAAGTATTGGCTCGAATACTCTATCGATAGTATCCACAAGGCCTTTCATGTCGGTGACAGAGAAGTGGGTGTAACCTCGCTGAACCTTTGTCAATTTATGGCTATCCTCGCTCCATCCGAGATATTCTCCATACTTTTCCAGTTGACATAAGGGAGTAGGGGAAATAATTCCTTTCAGTGCAAATTGAAGGGAATATTTTTTAAAAATATTTGAAGAATTAAGTAGTAGGCCATTGTGCGCCAATTAAAGT
>MWDY01000023.1 GCA_002070755.1 Spirochaetes bacterium ADurb.Bin110
TGATTTGGAATAAAAGATAGCAAATAAATGAAGATTCTAGTTGTTTGTCAGTACTATTATCCTGAGCCATTCAAAGTTTCAGAACTTTGTGAAGGATTGGTGAACAAAGGCTATTCGGTGACTGTCCTTACGGGAATACCCAATTACCCTGAGGGTGAGTTCTATAAGGGGTATGGGTTTTTCAAGAAGTCGCATGAAAGAATAAATGGCGTAGATGTTATTAGAATACCGATATTACCAAGAGGCAGATCTAATGTAAGTCTTATACTTAATTATGTCTCATTTGCCATCAGTGGTCTAGTATATAACCTCTTATCTAGCAAGCGATTTGATTATGTTTTTCTATATCAGTTGTCACCTATTCTAATGGCGATTCCCGCCATAACATTTGCAAAGATCCATAGAATACCACTTGTGTTTTATGTTCTCGACTTGTGGCCAGAGAGCTTTATCGAAACTCAACACATCTCGAATCAAATCATTACTGGCGCATTCTATAAGATCTCGAAATCTATATATAAAACTGCTTCAAGGATTGCGGTTTCATCAAATGGATTTATTGATCTATTGCAAAAAATGCACATTGATAAAAGAAAAATGGTCTATATTCCTCAATTTGCATCTTATTGTAATCAAGAATGCAAGAATGATTCAATCGAGATTAGCGATCCAGAAGCATTTACTATTATTTTTGCAGGCAATATTGGTTTTGCACAAGGCTTGGAAGTGGTTCTTGAGGCTGCAGTAATCACTGAACAAAGTACTCCCTATATAAAATGGATCTTATTAGGAGAAGGAAGGGCAAAGAAATCCTTAGAATTACAATGCAGAAGCAGAAGAATTAGAAATGTTCAATTTCTCAATAGAGTTTCTTCAAATGACGCAGAAATTATGATAAAAAAAGCCGACGCAGCTCTGCTCGTGCTGAGAGACTCCCTTTTATATTCTATTACTTTGCCTGCGAAAATGCAGACATATATGGCGTGCGGTGTTCCGATTCTGTGTTCTGCGAATGGAGAAGCAGCAAGAATTGTTATCGAAGCAAGGGCTGGATTGGCATCCAAAGCAGGCGATGCTATCGCCCTTGCTAATAATGCAATTAGATTGTCAAAAACTTCAGAATACTATCTAGGAATGTATCGTGATAATGCACGAAATTATTTTTTGAATCATTTTACAAAGCAAAAGCATGTCGATGCTATTTCAAGCTTATTTAATGTTAGGACCTGAATTCAGGGCGGTTGTATGATAAAAAGCGTAATTATAACTGGGATAACTGGCAAATCTGGTCGATATTTGCTCAAAGAAATGATTGATCATGCAGTCGAATTGCAAGGTATCCATTTTCGATTAGCAATAAGGAAATCTTCTTATTCCAAGATACCAAATTGTCATAATTTAGATATAGAAAAAGTATTGGGTGATTTGGAGGATGAGCGATTTGTTAAAGAACTAGTAAAGACAGAAAATGAGACAATGCTTTTTCATATAGCTGGTATTGATAAAAGTCTGCAATTAGTGCAGGCAGCTTTACAAAATGATTATATCAAGAGAATTGTGCTTGTTCATACGTCAGGCATATATTCTAAGTATAAATCAGCTTCGAAAGTATATAAGGACATAGAATCAAGAATATATGATCTTGTGAGAGATAAGAATATCTGCCTAACTATCCTAAGGCCAACTATGATTTATGGAACACTTGATGATAATAATGTAGCAGTATTTATTAAAATGGTAGATAGGCTTAAGCTGTTTCCTACAGTCAATGGTGCCAAGTATGAATTACAACCAGTGTGGTGCGGCGACCTTGGAAAGGCATATTTTCAAGTGATGATGCATGAGAAAGAGACCAGAAATAGAAATTATATTCTTTCAGGTGGAAGTCCGATAATGCTTATTGATATGTTTCATACTATTGAAGATTATTTAGGTAAAAAGAATATCTATATTTCTGTTCCGTTCTCCCTTGCGTATGCAGGGGCTATTTTAATTGATGGAATCACTATGAATAAGAAGAACTTGCGAGAAAAAGTACAGCGCCTAGTTGAGCCTCGAAAATTTGACCATTGTGAGGCAACACAGGATTTTGGATTTAATCCCGTAACTTTTGATATTGGAGTAATGGAAGAAATAAAGGAATATATTGAATCTAGAAAAATGCGGTGATTTTCCCAATTGAAATATTTTATAGTCATCGCGCAAAGCTACAGAAATATGGATCCATTTCTTAGTGTTATAAGCCGTTTATTATATTCAGACCTAAAAAAATATTCCTATGTGCTCTTAAGCCTCGTGCGGAATAATAGCTTTCTCTCCATCGATGATGCGGGATTTATTGGTCAGGCAAGGATAAGGGTAATTCTTGCCCGAAGGTGAAATTGTTTCTAGGTGGTCAATATCTCTGAGAACAACAAAGACACTTGGGAATTCGTGGAGGGGAGAATGTGATGCTGCAGGCTGCGCTCATTCGCTTTTTTGATATCTTTTTTTCAATGCTCGCTATCGTGGTGCTCTTTCCTTTTATGATTCCCATCATGATTGGGCTCAAGCTCACCGGGGAGCACTATATTTTTTATCTGCAACCGCGCGTTGGTAAAGGCGGCAAAGATTTCAAGGTCCTTAAGTTCGCCACCATGCTCAAAGATAGCCCGAACCTACCCGGCGGCGTGCTCACCCAGAAGAACGATCCACGTATTCTGCCTATGGGTAAATTCTTGCGAAAAACTAAGATTAACGAGTTGCCCCAGCTTGCAAACGTCTTTGTTGGGCAAATGAGCATTGTTGGCCCTAGACCGGTTGTCCGTCGGCATTACGATTTATATTCGGACGCAGTCAAGCGCGAAATCGACAAGGTGCCACCCGGGCTTTCCGGCATCGCATCGATTGTTTTTCGGGACGAAGAAGAGCTTCTTGATCAGGTGCAGGGCAACCGCGATTATTTCCACGACATGGTAATCGTGCCGTATAAGGGCGACCTTGAGGTATGGTGGGTGCAGCATCGTACGCTCGTTAATTACTTTAAAATTATCATCATGACCGTGATTGTGCTTTTTGCGCCGCGCAGTAGAGTGTACCACAAATGGTTTAAGGATTTGCCGCCAATCCCTAAAGAGCTGCAAGAATTATTGTAAAAAATTCAGCAGGTCTTGCATTATCATATAGTTGTGTCAAACCTGCTTTAAGGGTCATCAGAGGGCGGCGCTGCATATTGCGGTGCTGGCCTGTGGCGTAGGGCCTGGAGATGAGGTGATTGTGCCATCGCTCACCTTCATTGCGGATTTGAATAGCGTACAGGTGTCGGGCGGCAAGGTGGTGATCGGTGAT
>MWDY01000024.1 GCA_002070755.1 Spirochaetes bacterium ADurb.Bin110
GAAAAGCAAGCCATTGCCATATATGCATTGAAGCCGACAGAAGAACTGAAATTTCATGGCATTGAAATAGATTTGGTAAAAGGCTTGGAATATCCCCTCATTTCTCGGCTCAATAATCACAGCAGTTGGAATAGAATGGCATCAGGCAGGTCATAGAATTCCAAAAATCTATCTATTACTAATATTCATTGAAGCCATGTCGTAAATAGTTCTCTTCCATCCTTTCTATTGATAAGCTTATATGGCAATGATATCCTTTAATATTCATTTTAATATAATTTGTGCTCCATTATGAATCGAATCTTCGAAGTAGCTATAACCATCCTCTTCTTTCTTAATGCTCTCTTTATCATTCCATGCCAAGAGACGATATCCGTAGCTTCCTTCAATCTCGGCATCTTTGGACCTTCAAAGTCAGCAAATCCATATGTCCTGGATGCTATTTCGCATATTATCCGTTACTTTGATGTTGTCGCGGTTCAAGAGATACGAGATAAGGAGGGACTTTCAATAACAAGGCTGCTTGATGCAGTAAATAGAAGCGGTTACGAATATGCACTTTCAGTATCGCCGCGCCTTGGTCACACGAGTAGTAAGGAGCAATATGCAGTTTTTTATAGAAAGAACCTTCTCGAAATTGAAAAGTAAGGCATGGTATGGCCCGATAGCGAAGACCTTTTCGAAAGAGAACCTTATATGATCATGTTCAAGGCGAGAGATGGAACTTTCGATTTTGTCCTTCTCGATATTCATGTCAAAATAGAAGATGCTTTCAAAGAAATCGCATAACTTCCAGAATCAATGCGATTCGCAGTCGAATATTATGGAGAATCTGATGTCCTTTGCGTCGGAGACTGGAATTCGGATGGCGCTTATTTTGATGAAGAATCTTATCAGGATTTTTTTCCGCCAGATCAATATTTATGGATTATTCCCAATTCTGCGGATACCACCGTTGCCAGACAGAGCAACACCTATGATCGCATTGCAGCCACAAGCGCAATGCAGGAGGATTGGACAGGGGAGTGTGGAGTCTATCGTTTCGATGAGGCCGAAGCCTTCAGCTCTCTAGGAATTGATGCCATTGCAATAAGCGATCACTATCCGATATGGGCAAGCTTCTATATAGAAAAGGACATTGATTAGCTTCCTATTTCTTCGCGATGAAAGTTCCTTATGGAACATGCAGTAATAAAATTAAAGCAGGGTTTATTTATCCATGCGCTTTAATAAAAAGATTCCACCATGCTTTTTTATCCTGCATTTTTAAATATTTTCTTTGCTTCTTCAATCTCTATATGAGCTTTCTTTAAAAATCTTTCACTAAAGCGCATAGCAAGCAGCTCATCCTCAGCCACCTTTATTCCCTTTTTTAGTTTAATAGTTTCTTATTCCGTGAAGCTATCCTGATAGCAATATTTTTAAAAAGCCTTTACAAACCCAGGTAGAACATGCCATTATATATAAAAGAGAGATAATATATAGACTTATGGAATAGAGCCTCTTTCAAAAGTAATTAGGTGAAGTATTTTTTTAATGCAAAGCGGGGACGAACCTTGTATAATGGAATAATTAAGGAAACCAAAGATATAAGGAGTCCCCGCAATGAAAAGTATACCAGAAGTCCTTAGCTCTTTTCAATTGCTGCTACCCTTAGATTTCGATCTTCAAGAGGTGTTTGAATCCTATCTCACTAAAGAACACGAAGTATTTCTTTCTCTATTGCGGGTGATTGAACCATTTGTGGAAAGCTTCCCTGAAGATAATCAGCATATGGGAAGGTCTTCCTATAGCTTCTTACCAAAATCATTCCTTAAAGTGGTAGTAATACCTGCCTATCCCGCAGTATGGCTTATAGATTCTGAATCTCAGTATTAACAAGGATTAATAGCATAAGGCATCAATAATCTAATTATTCATTATAAAGTGTTTTGTCTAAAATATTTCTTGCCTTCTGCAATGTTTCTTTCTGTATATGGTTCGAATACCGGCCAAGAGTAGCAAGTATACGGTGCCCAGTTAATTTTGCTGCCTCTTGTGGCTCTAAACCCGAATCTACAAGTCGCGTTGCATAAAAGTGCCTTAATCCATGAAATACTAGATTTCTTTTCTTTTGCTCTTCTTCACTTATTCCAATTGCTCGCAGTATTCGATTCCATGCCCTTTTAATGGTGGTTTCAGATATAGGCTTTCTTGGATCAGCGGGGTTGAATAACACAAAGCTCTCATCGTTTGCAGCTCCGAGCTCTTGTGCTGTCTTTCTTGCTTCAATGAGCATCTTTTCTAGACTTGCAGAAATAACTACATTTCTGCTCGATCCAGCTTTTGGTTGCTTAAGGCGTTTATCTTCATCAGCCCATGTTGCGCTGACTGAAATAATTCCTTGTTCAAGGTCAACATCCTTCCAGCGCAATGCTCTAATTTCACCTAGCCTCATGCCTGTAAGAGCGCCTATAACGATCGCAAGCTTTTCACGTAAACCTATTAAAGGCGGATCTCCTTTATTCTTTTTGCTATTTGGTAAGCGAGGGCGGGGTTTAGTATCAATCCGAGCTTCATTTGTATCCCTTGTAAACCACACTGGCGCGGTTTCTAAAGCAAGGATTTTTTCTAGCTCCTGAGGTGTTATGAGGCCCCGCTCTTTTGCTTTTTTTTCAGGCAAAGTTATTCCCTTAAAAGATATTTGAGGCATTGCGCCTCGTGCTGATATCCAAGTACAAGGAGCACGCATTGTATTTAGAATAGAGTTTATTGTATATCGTGACAGCCCATTATGCCTTGCGTGCCTAAAGAATTCGTCTATAAATGCGAAACTGATATCCTTCATTTTGATCGAATTGAATGGACCATACTTTGAAAGGTATTTAATTATATTTCTTTTATTTTCATTAATGTAATGGTTTGATAGCGGTCTACCAGCATCTTTCAAATCCTGAAGATATGGCGAACTCTCTGGGTCCCAAAATATTTTCAAGGCCTCATTTACCGAAAGACCAGCAATTCTATCTGCTTCTGTACCCTGTAATGCCTTTAGCTCCGCTTCAAGCCTGCGCTTTTCCTGTTGCTCTTTTGAGCGCTCAATGCGCTTCTGCAATGCTAAGGCTTTGAGATCTTCTTCTCCAAGAATTCTCCCTGCTTCTGCATGCGCTTCTTTTTCGTCTTCAGTCTTTGAAGATCTTGTTAGAAAGTTTACTTTATCTTCATCCCAAAACTTTATATAGAATAGTCTATGTTTTGCAGAAGTTGGTCGCTTGTAAAGACTGTAAGTAATTCCAGAATTCTTTCTAGTTTTCGACATGATATTGCCTCCCAAGAATTGGTGACACTTTCTTAGTGACAGTCCGATTTTGGCAATGCAATATCATGTAATTCCTTATGGGCGCTGACGGATTTGAACCGCCGACCTACTGGGTGTAAACCAGCCGCTCTGACCAACTGAGCCAAGCGC
>MWDY01000025.1 GCA_002070755.1 Spirochaetes bacterium ADurb.Bin110
CTTCGATCCATTGAGAGCAGGGCGATCGATAGCTTGGTTCTGGATCCGGAATCCCTCCCATAGATCCGACTATTGCATAGGTCACTCCATTATGCGAAAGCAGCTCTTGATAATGGTTGTGGCCCGAAACGACTAAATCGACGCCATATTTCTCGAAAAGTGGTACAAGTGCAGGAATATTTTGGTAATGATCATACCAAGGCGTTCCAAAATCGGGGTCTTCGTAGCCAGAAGCGTAAAAATAACTATGCGAAATCACAATAAGAGGTTTGCGGGGGTCGGCAGCTGCAAGTGTCTTTTCGAGCCAAGCCTTTTGACGAGAGCCAAACATCTCGGTTCCCCAAGGGAGATCTATTGCTACTATCGTGGCAGGGCCTGAGTTTATGCTCCAGTAATAGGGCGAGCCCGAATCGCTTGTGAAGTTTTTTGGCCAGAAGGCCTTCTTATATAGATATTGGCCGCCAAAGAGTGCATCGTGATTTCCCATAATAGGGCGCAAGGCAATATCTGGCGATAGGGCTTCGAGGTCCGACAGCGCGAAGTTCCATTGAGTTGAGCTATTGCCAGTCTCCACAGTGTCCCCGAGCATAAAGAATGCATCTGGTCTTCGGTTTGCAAGCTCCTGTAAGATGCTAACACGTGCGCTTTCATTTGCGGTTTCGGCACCCCAATGTGGGTCAGAAGAAAAAGACAGCCTAAGAATTGGCGCATCGACAGAAGAAGACAGCATGGAATCAGAAGAAATAGCAGAATCGGCGGAACCGCCAGATTTTGCGTAAATATCGGAACCAGCAGAATTGGCAGAATTGGCACCATCATTCCTGAGTTTTGAAAAAGAAGGAACCGCAAAGCTTTCCTGTGCAAAAACCCCTTTTGATGGATCTAGGAGATTGAGCCTTGCGGGCTCTAGCGATCCCATCCTCGGCATTGCGATCAAGAAGGCAAGGAGCGCTATGGATACCACGCTGACCAGCAAAGAGCCTATGAATGATATCCATCTGAGCGCGATGTTGGGCCATTTCTTAGCGAGCTTTTCGAGTGGCAAGGATAGTATTGCAACAGTAATCGGCCCAAGCCCCATATAGAGCAAGATCTTTAGTATGAGAAGGGGGTGCCACAAATATAAGCCTTTTGCTCCTTCAAGGCTATAATGATAACCATTCGTAAGAGCAGAGAGGACCAACGCTATCAAAGCCCAAAGCAGCACGGCCTTGCGAGGGAGTTCTCTTCTCTTTTTACTGATTATTTGCGCCATGCAGCTACTATATCAGTAATATATTCCAGCGATAAGCGGCTGTTGGAGCCTTGATTGGTTTTTTTCATGCAAGAATCTAACAATTATTTCTTTTTGCTTGTCTGTAGAGAAAGAGCTGGGTATAATAATATTGCTTCTTAAGAATACAACAATGAATCAGGAGGTTTGCAATGACACGAAGAATCGGAAAAATTGCCGTGATTATCATGGCCGTTTTTGCACTAACCTTTACCGGCATGCTGTTCGCGCAGGAAAAGCTGCCTGGCAATGTGGCGATCACCTTTGCGCATACGAATGACATGCATGGGCGTATTGTCGAAAGCAGCGATGTAATAGGGTTTCCGAAGATCTATACGGCGGTTCAAAAACTAAAGGCCGAGAACCCAAATACTCTTCTCATCGATGCAGGCGACACATTCCACGGTCTGCCTGTCGTGAATATCGATAAGGGCGAGACTGCCGTAAAGCTCATGAATCAGCTTGGATATGCCTTTATGACCACCGGAAACCATGATTACAACTATGGATTCGACCGCCTAATGGAACTCTCCAAGAAGGCGGAATTCAAGATTCTGGCGGCCAATGTCTACAAGGATGGAGAGAGGGTATTCCCTGCCTATGATATCCGCGACATGGGCGGTGTGCGTGTGGCTTTCTTTGGGCTTGCAACTCCAGAGACTGCCTACAAAGCCGATCCGAAAGGCATCGAGGGTGTTACATTTGGCGATCCAATCGTCGAAGCAAAACTGATAGTCGCCGAGCTTGCAGGGAAATACGATCTACTGGTCTGCATATCGCATATAGGTATCGATGATTCGAGCGATCCCACTTCGATAACAATAGCTAAGTTCGTGCCTCAGATCGATGTTATTATCGATGGACACAGCCACAGCACACTCGAGGATATCGAGAAGAAGAATACCACAAACACTCTCATAACCAGTACAGGCTCCTATGGAGCAGGGCTTGGTGTGGTCGACATCGTAATAAGCCCAGATCGAAAGGTTGTCTCGAAGAGCGCTCGCACTATTACTCCAAAGAATTCACCTGATCTCAAAGGGGATCCGGCCATTGCAAAAGCGCTGGATGAGCTTGTCAAAGCACAGGAAGCCGTGCTATCCCAGGTTGTGGGCAGGACCGAAATAAAACTCGAAGGCACTCGAGAAATTGTCCGCACTCAGCAGAGCAATCTTGGTACACTAATCGCCAACTCGATGCTCTATGTTACTGGTGCCGATTTTGCGCTTATGAATGGCGGCGGCATTCGAGATTCTATTCCTGAAGGCAACATCACAATGAAACAGATTTACACCGTGCAGCCATTCGGCAACTTTATCCAGACCGGCAAAGTACTGGGCAAGGAGATCGATGCGATACTGGAGAACGGTGTTGGCAAGCTACCTGCTCCAGATGGTCGATTCCCACATGTAGCCAATCTCACCTATACGCTAGATGCGTCGAAACCAGCGGGCGATCGAGTCTCCAATATCATGATAGGAGGCCAGCCGGTCGATCCGGAAAAGGAATACACGATCGCGACGCTAAACTTCATCTTCAACGGTGGAGATGACTATAGAATGCTCGTAGGCAAGGCTCAGAATGACTATCCGACTGATGCTGAAGTCTTTATGGCATATATCAAGTATTTGGGCACAATAACCAACGACAACATCGTGTTCAAGAAATAATGGGTAATTTCATAAAGGCCTTTTATGGAAGCCCATAGGCTCATAGAAGGTCTTGATTGGGTTTAGGGGCTGTCCAATGATTTGGGCAGCCCTCTAATTTATGTATGATAATCATTAAGGATGCGAGAGGGCGGTCGTTTTTAGTGGCCGCCTTGTCTATTGCCGCTTTTTTTGCCTCTTTTATTTGATCTTTTTTGCCTCTTTTATTTGATCTTTGCGATAAGCTTGCCAAGCAGAGCAACATAGGCTACCGAGGCTGCAAAGGAAAGGACTGTACCTATCCATGGCCCAAGCGATGGAAAGGTGAGGCCAGCAATCCATGTATATATGATGATATTACTCGAAGAAAGGATGAGTATCTTTCCAGTGGCCCGCGCAAAGTCGGCTCCCTGGCTCAATGTGAAAATAACGAGGGTGCTCGAGAGAACAGCGGGGAAAGTTGCTAAAATGCCAGTCATATAGGGAGGGGCAAATTGCGCTATGGTTACTGCTCCGGCCACAACAGTTCCTGCAAATAGAGCCCTCAAGACGATTTGTTTCCAGGAAAAAGCTGTATCTTTGTGTGGAACCGCGCGGATATGCAAAACCCGTTCCGCAAGAATAAAGCATAAGGCAGTCACCAAAACATAGAGAGCGATCGCGCCCCCCATTCCAAGTGGTGGAATCAGTTTAATAAACACATAGGCCGTTATTGCCCATACGATCAAGCTGATAGTAATGGCCTTCCCCAAGCCTTTTTTTGCG
>MWDY01000026.1 GCA_002070755.1 Spirochaetes bacterium ADurb.Bin110
TTTAAGGCAGGCTTAAAAATGGCATACATAAAAAGCTGTTTTTTTCTATGACTGCCCTGCAGCGGACAATCTTATGAGCTTTTCGTGTATCCCCTTTGTTTACTTGGCGCCTTATTTCAACAACGAGAATTGTTGTCTCTCTTTAACCGGCTGAGTGCTTTCCGACATCTATGAACTGTCAATTTCCTACTTTTGCGATATTTATTTCAAATTACGCATTTAAATTGGGTAATTGGCTATTCAAATTGATGGTTTTGTGATATAATAAGTTAAAGATTTTTCTGCAAGCGCAAATGAAATCATTTAACTTGAACAAATTTTATCAAACGGGCTTTTGTCAATTATTCCGGACTAGGACCACATCCTATGGTCCTAATTCCTAGAGGGGGTGTTAATGTGAGGATATTTGAATTCATCAATATAGTTGGCGATGCCTTTAAGTCACAAATTACACCGGATCCCACCACCCATAAAATCAACTCAAAAGTTATATATGCCACCGTTTTGGAATGGTTTACAGACATGAGCATCATGGACATTGATAGGGTAAACGCGGTGCTATATAAATCACTGAATTTCTGCAACAAGCTGCTAAACGGCAATTTAGGCACAGATGTTCCTATCAAAGATGCTGCTTACTTAAAAAGTAAGCTCATCGCTTCTACCATGAAAGATGTAATCCATAACGCAAATCTTAGTCCAGTTGCCTTGGATGTCCTTATCGAAAAATTCAAAGAAAAAGGTGAGGCCATCACAAAAGGAAATCTCGCCAAAAATCTAAGGGACATATTGTTCAAGTTGTTAGACGAAAGGTCAAAGATCAATCGTAAAGGGTCAATAAGAAATGCACAATTCTTGGGAGATGACAAAGTTCAAATTGGCAAAAAGATAATTTCTCTTCCTGCACCACTTGAGGTTCCAAATCTTCCTGATATCAAAGAAGAGAAATACATAAGTGCCTTGCTGACTGTTTATGCCCAAAAAGAAAAAAGGAGCATCACGTCTATTGAGGATTTAGACGGAATGCCCCTATACAAAGAGAACATACAAATACACAGGAGTTATTTCTACAGTGCCGAAAGCGTCCTGTACCAAATAAGAGATTTTTTTAATGACTCAGTAAAAGAATTCGACGGAATGAAGAAAGAAATCTACGAAGGCATCAGCTACCATTTGAATTCACCTCATAAAAACGGATGGGAGAGGCTCGACGACATAATGAAATATGTCGTAACCATTTCCTTTAAGAAGTCCTATCTATCAAAGCCGGGGAACGGACTGATTGGACCGAACGAAGAACGTGGTATGGTCCACATGCTCGTTAACGAAGGAAAAATTGAATGGATAAAGGAGTATGACGATGAGACTATTTAATTCGGAATTTGAGGTTTCCATGCGCGTACTGCTTCTTCTTAACGTATTCCACTCCAGTCTTGATATAGACAGGATCATGTACTTAGATTTCTTCACAATTTTTTCTGAAAACTACGCTCTTGGCGGTGAGAACATCAATGGAGACAGCGATTACCGCATCAATAGTCTGACTTTACAGCCAGAATTATACAAAAATGCGATAAAAGAACTCGTAACAAGCGGTTTGATCTCTGTCCAAAACGAAAGAAACGGATTTTGTTATATTATAACCTCGAGAGGCAGAAAAATATGCGCATCAATGTCATCAGACTACTCTGAACAATATAGACGCAACGCAGAATTGACACGCGTGAGACTACAAGATAAAAGCCTTAAAGCCATTAAATTGTATGCAAAAGAAATGGAGGGAAACTAACATGTCATCCATAAAAATAGTTAAGCTTGACGTGAGTGGGCCTAATAAGCCTCTCTCGACAATCGAATTTGGAGATAAAATCACTATCATCGCAGGCCCATCAGATTCAGGAAAGACCTGCATCTACAAATGCATCAACTGGGTACTTGGGGCAAGCCATCGCGAGGAAAACATTCCTCTTGATGAACAAGACGGATTCGATACAATCGCACTTACAGTTGATGTGGAGGATGGAAGGCTCGTCATCAAGAGAAAGATTGACTGGAAAAAGATAGAAGTCGAATCCTCTTCCCCATCCATAGAATCAGGCGAATATCTCCTAGATCCAACGAAAGCAAACCCTAAAAGCACAAACGATTTTTTTCTATCTCTTTTGGGTTTACCTACCGATCTATCACTTCCAAAAAACGATAAAGGCGAAATTAATCGATTTACATGGAGGACCATTATCAAAGCCTTTATGGTTGATGAAAACAGGGCAGATTCACCGAAAAGCATACTTTTGGCTAAAGAAAACCAGACTCTATATATCGCCTCATTACTATATTTGCTGACAGGCAATGAACTTGATGAGTATAAAGGCGATAAAGAAAGCGAAAAAATAAAAAAAGCGAAGCACGCTGCCTTACTTGAATACATCAAAGGACAGAGAGCTTCGCTTGAAACGAAGAAAAAGGAATATGAATCTAAATTAAAGGATTTGGAACCTGATACATCAATTGAACAGAAGATTGAGGAATTAAATAACCAAATCGATGAGCTGAATGCCGCCATTGATAGGATAACGGCAGAAAACCAGGTGTTAGCCGAATCGCTACTTGCCGTTCAGAATAGAATTGCAAAAAACATCTCGCTGATGTCGAGATATAAAACATTGAACGGTCAGTACACCACCGACATCAGCAGGCTCACCTTCATCGTTGATAATGAGGAACTTATAAAGCAAGGCAGCAAACCAACAAAATGCCCATATTGTGACAATGACATGAAACCTCATGACCATTCTTCATATCTAGAAGCATCCAGGGCAGAATTGGTAAAGCTGATCCAAAAGACAAATGAACTGGAGGAAACCCGTGCCGAACTGCAGGATAAGATCGACGACGATGAGCAGCTTGCTAATGATTACAAAGAAAGAACCGAAGAGAATAGAAGGAAAATCAGGGATGAACTTTCACCTCAAAGAACCAGAATGGCTAACATGCTTCAAAGTTACAAGGAATACCTATCCATTATGGCCTCTTTGGAATATATGAAGCAGTATGATGTAGAACTTGGCGAAGAGCAGGAAAAATACGAAAAAACTGCAGAACTCACTTCTTTTACGCCATTCAAAGGCCGCGAAATGCTTTTCAATACAATAAACGAGAGCATAGCGGCAAACGCAAAATCGATTCTAGAAGCTATGCATTATGAGCCCTTGGAGACTATTGAGTTCTCTGATAAAAGCCTAGATCTTGTCGTAAACAAAAAAAGGAAGGTCAATAGAGGCAAGGGCTTCAAAGCTTTCACTAATTCAGTCCTGCTCTTGGCATTCCAAAAGCTATTATCCGATAAAGTTAATAATTTGTCGTTTTTCTATATCTTCGACTCCCCGCTAAAAGGGCTGTCCATCGCAAAAGACACGGATTATGACCGTGATGTCAGGGTCGGATATTTCAACTATCTGATAAATTTAGATACATCAGACCAGATCATTGTAATTGATAACACCAAAGAGCACGAACTGCCAGAACTAAGGTCAAACGAGCACGTGAAGATCTACGAATTCACCGGCAACGAAAGAATCGATGGCAGATATGGCTTTTTGATCGGTGTCAGAAAGTGAGGAAGATATAATGGTCAGCTACAACAAACTGTGGAAGCTCCTGATTGACAAAAACATGAATAAGAAGGATCTGATTGCCCTTTCCGGGATCTCCACCACCTCGATGGCAAAGCTCTCCAAGGGACAGAATATTCAGACCGATGTGCTCTGCAAGATATGCAAAGTTCTGAACTGCGACTTCAAGGACATCATGGAGTACATCCCCGACTAAACGCAAAAAAGCCTAGGCCCCAATAGAGTGTTACGCTCTACTCGAGTCTAGGCTTTTGTGTTTTTCTTTACTGCTTATTAATCTCTTCTAAACAAGTCCCTTGTATAAACCTTTTCTTCTACATCATCTAGACAACTATCATATCTATTAGCGATGATTGCTTGAGATTGCTTCTTGAATTCATTCAGGTCATTGACCACAACTGAACCAAAGAACTCATCTCCATCAGGTAGAGTAGGCTCATAGATGATTACCTTCACGCCTTTGGCTTTTATTCTCTTCATTACGCCTTGAATAGATGACGCTCTGAAGTTGTCGCTATTAGATTTCATCGTAAGCCTATATACACCTACAACAATCTTATTCGCTTTTTCTTCGCTGAATCCTGCGATTTGAAGGACTCTATCAGCTATGAAGTCCTTTCTTGTTCTGTTCGATTCGACAATTGCAGAGATTAGGTTCTCAGGCACATGTTCGAAATTAGCCCTGAGTTGCTTAGTGTCTTTAGGCAAGCAATATCCGCCATATCCAAAGGAAGGATTGTTGTAATGTGTTCCAATGCGAGGATCTAAGCAAACGCCATTGATGATATCTTGTGTATTCAGT
>MWDY01000027.1 GCA_002070755.1 Spirochaetes bacterium ADurb.Bin110
CGCCATCGACCTCTCCCTGCCCGTCCACGACTGGACCGAAATCCTTGGCCGAGCCCTTCGCTGCGGCGCCAACTGTGAAGTGCTCGGACCGCCGGAGTTTCGCAGACTATGGCAAGAAGAGATAAAGAAGATGGCGGAGAGAGCAAATAAGAAATAAAGCATCTTAGAGAAAAATTAAAAAAGAAATTATGCGGGACATCATATGTCCCTATTCTTGTCATAAAATAATTATTCCAAAGAGGAGCAACGATATTAAAGAGGAGGAACGATATGAAAAAATGCTTTTTGATCATGACATTATGCATAGCAGCCTTTTCGGCGTATGCCCAATCCGATAAGGCATATGACAGTCTTGTAGCTGCTCTCAAACAGGCCGCTACAGAGAAAGACGATAGCGCAAGGCTTGCCTTATACGATGCCATTGTCCAGAGCTTTGGTGTGGCAACTATTGGCCAAACTGCCTAAAGTCCTTCGATTCAGACTGTGTCAAAGTGGATTTTTGATCAAAAAGTCGATCCCCTCACCGATAACAAGAAATATTTCTTTATACTGCAAGCGGATAGTGGCAAGAACGACTACGGCGAGCTGCCAGTACTTGTTATACGACAGGATGGAGATGAACTTGAGCTCTTTATTAACTGGCATACCTATCTTGGCAATGACACAGATGATTACAAATATGAGTCAAAATATATCACCACGCGTGTGGATCAAGATCAGCCAGCCACCTTACTTTGGGACAATTCCACCGACAGTAAGGCCTCATTCTGCCCTTACAAGTACACGAGTGGGCTGGTACAGCGACTTGGGAGTGCATCGCAGTTCGTCGCGCGCTGCACACCCTATGGCGATAGCCCCATTACCGCGATTTTTGATGTCCGCAGTCTAAAGGAAATTTCAATGCCCTATAATGATCGGTTAGGGTGGTGGGAGTGAAGGGTGATTGGCTCAAAGTTTGCTAGAGACCTTGGTATATCAAGCAAAAAAGCTAAATCTAATATTCGGCCATATGACACAGAAAATGTTTTCTGTACGAATAAAGGATGATATAATAGCTGCTGTCTATAAAATAAATTAAAGGCGTAGGGATGTTCTACTATGATGATTTTTCTGCTCCGAATCGGAATTTAATAATAATGCAGATTCAAAGGTATATGTAGAGAGGAGTGCATATTGGAACAACGTATTTGGACATACGAAGGCCAAGAATTGATTGCACATCGTCGCAAATCTGATGGTGCCGAACAGGCGCTTATTAGGCATCTTCAAGAAACTTCGCAATTGGCAAGGGGCTTTGCCGCCAAGATAGGATTGTCGGAGATAGGCGAAATCTTGGGATTACTTCATGATTTTGGTAAAGCAAGCGATATATATCAAGGTTATTTGAGGTCAAAAGAGGGCTTAATCAATCCGGATCAAGATGGCTATGTTGATGCTCATCGCGGCGAAGTTGACCATTCAACTGCTGGGGCCCAATTGATTTATAAAAAGCTTTCTTATTCCGATAATGCTAAACTAATCCTTATGCAAGTCCTATCGCTTGTCTTAGCCTCGCACCATTCTGGCCTAATTGATGCTTTAACACCAGATGGTAGAAACAACTTTATGCGTCGCATAACTAAACCAGAAGAGGATACTCATTTTATAGAGGCTAAAGCAAAACTAGTAAAAATTGAAAGAGAGCTTGATGACATACTTATCCTTGCTCCAGAAAAAGTTTTGCTGGAAAAAATGAGCAAGATGAGAGAAAGCGAAGCAGAGTCTCAGGCTACATTATCCTTCAAACATGGTCTTCTGGTGCGTTTCCTGCTAAGCTGTCTGCTAGACGCAGACCGTCTTAGCACTTCTGATTTCGAGACACCTGAAAACAAAATAGTACGAGGTTATGGAAGGTATCTTCCGTGGACTATCCTAATAGAACGAATAGAAAAAAAATTTTCAGAATTTGATCTCAAAACAGCCTCGATGGATAAGAATAGCCAAGCATATAAGGTAAATCAGATCCGTGCCCAGGTCGCTCAAGCTTGTTGCGACTTCGCTTCCGAACCTAAAGGAATTTACCGGCTTACAGTTCCAACAGCAGGAGGGAAGACCTTAGCAAGCTTACGCTTTGCGCTTCATCATGCACAAGCACATACAAATGATAAGGAAAGAATCGAAAGAATATTCTATATTGTTCCTTATATTACAATTATCGATCAGAACGCAAATGAAGTACGAGAGATTTTGGAGCAGCAGAACGAATGTGACAAAGTTGTCCTGGAACATCATTCTAATCTCACTCCAGAAAAAGAAAGTGGCCGTCATAGTTTACTGGCCGAGAACTGGGATGCACCAATCATATTCACCACACAAGTTCAATTTTTGGAATCGCTCTTTGGCGCCGGTACACGAAATACCCGAAGGATGCACCAATTAGCAAACTCGGTCGTCATATTAGATGAGGTACAGACTATCCCTATCAAAACGACTCACATGTTTACAACTGCTCTACGTTTTCTTGTTCATGATTGTGGCTCGACTGTCCTTCTTTGTACGGCTACGCAACCACCTTTTGAGGCTACTGGGAACCCTTATCGTGATTTGAACCTCCAACCGAGACAGCACATCATGCAAGATGAAGAAGCCCTGTACAAAGAATTGAAGCGAGTCGATGTTTATGACGAACGCAAGCCTCTTGGTTGGACCTATCCTGAAATTGCGGATTTAGCTAAACGCGCATTACTGGAAAAAGGTAGTGTTCTGATAATTATGAATACTCGCGCATCAGCCCTGGGGATTTATCGAGAAATAAAAGCTCGGAACTGGACGGAAACGTATCATCTTAGTACCAATATGTGTCCAGCACATCGGTTTGATGTGTTGAATAGGATTAAAGCTAAACTTGCTGCCAATGAACCAGTAATATGTGTCAGTACACAACTTATTGAAGCAGGCGTGAATATTGATTTTGGTGCAGTCATTAGGGCCCTGGCTGGATTGGATTCTATTGCTCAATCAGCAGGGCGCTGTAACCGCCATGGGTTGCGAAATAGTCCTGGAAGCGTGTGGATTGTGAATCCAGCAGAAGAAAACCTTGATCCCTTGAGAGATATTAGGATAGGAAAAGAAAAAGCTCAAACCGTCTTGGATAATTATAACGATAACCCCGATGCCTATGAAAGAGATAGGATTGGATTACGCTCACTCACTTCATATTACAATCTGTATTATAATCAACGCCAGAATGAACTTGATTATAGTGTAGGAGTCAATACACCCATCGGAAGAGATGATGATTTGTTTAATTTGCTCTCTGCAAACACGATCTCAACAAAGATTTATCAGCGAAATTCTCAAGATACCATCAACCTTCCTCTCCGACAGTCATTTCAATCAGCAGCGAAGACCTTTCAGGTTATCGACTCTGCTACACAAGGCATTATTGTTCCGTATAAAGATGGAGAGGAGTTGATCACTGAACTAAGTAGAGCATCTGAGCTGGAAAAACAATACGAACTCATAAAAAAACCTCAGCGTTATTCAGTCAACCTCTTTATAAATGACTTTGATCGCCTAATGAGAATAGGAGCAATCCGTGAAGTTCAAGAAAACTCGGGTATCTATTATTTAGCCAAGGAGTACTACAGCGATGAATTTGGCTGGTCTGAAAATAAAGTTGGGCTCATGGATGTTTTTGATGTATAGGAGGTGTCAATGGATAACCAGCATACTGTAGAATTTACAGTTTGGGGGCGATATGCGCTCTTTACTGATCCACTTACCCGCATTGGTGGTGAAAAATTCTCATATCAAGTTCCAACATATGAAGCATTGAAAGGAATTCTGAGCTCAGTTTATTGGAAGCCTACTATCATATGGTACATAGACAAAGTCCGAATTATGAAACAAATAAGGACTCAAAGTCGAAGTGCTAAACCTCTACTATATAGTGGAGGAAGCGATCTGTCGATTTACACCTATCTCGTTGACGTTCTGTACCAGGTACAGGCACATTTTGACTGGAATTACAACCGGTCTGATTTGGAACATGATCGCAATGAGAATAAACACTACTGTGTTGCAAAACGTATGATTGAGCGAGGTGGGAGGCGAGATGTGTTTCTTGGAACTCGCGAATGTCAGGGCTATGTTGAGCCATGTGTCTTTGGAGAAGGGGAAGGCTTTTATGATAACTACGATGGAAAAATGTCTTTTGGTCTAATGTTTCATGGTTTCGACTATCCAGATGAGCATGAGCCTGGCAAATTTTATGCGCGCTTTTGGCGACCAAAAATGGTAAGGGGCGTAATTGATTTCGTGCAACCAGACGATAAATCCATTATCAGAAAATTCGTAAGACCAATGAGCGCTAAGCCTCTAAAAACTATCGGGCTTCAAGAAGAAGGACTACTCGACGAAAGTTGTGAAGAAAAAGGTAGGCAATTATGAATTGGATGCAAAGCCTCTACGAAACCTATGAGAATTGCCAATCTCTAGTAGGTTATGCACAAGATAAAAACGAGAGACCATTGTTGCCTATCTGTCATATTACTGCACAAGCTCATATAGAGATTGTCATTGATGGTGAGGGAAATTTTCGAAGAGCAAACCTTGTCGATAAAATGGATGCTACGACAATCATTCCTTGTACAGAGGGATCAGCAAGCAGGGCTGGTAGGACTCCAGAGAATCATCCCTTATGCGATAAGCTTCAATATCTTGCATACGAT
>MWDY01000028.1 GCA_002070755.1 Spirochaetes bacterium ADurb.Bin110
AAACTCACCGTAGAATCTTCAGCCTGGAGCAGATAAGCAAAGAAGGGCTGCCTCATGGCATAGGCAGCCTTTCTTTATATTGCTATTTTCAACCTTAAAAAGATTATGCTCAGATATGTATTTTGATATTCATATTCTTCTCATGGTCGTTTTCCGGCCTCGAAATGATATTTGACCCATGAATTCGCTTCTCCACTCAACGTGAGTCCAAGACCTGGATTAGTTGGCACTTTCATCCGTCCATCAGCAATTTCTATTTTTTCTTCAAAAAGCGGCTCAAGCCATTCAAAATGCTCAACCCATGTCTCATGTGGCTGGCAAGCTGCAAGATGGATATGTATTTCCATTACAAAATGCGGAGCTATGGCGAGATGCGCCTGATCAGCTAACGCAGCCACTCTTAGAAAGGGTGTAATTCCGCCTATACGTGGAGCATCGGGCATGAGTATGTCAACAGATTTTTTCTCAATAAGCCTTGTATGCTCATCGACACTGGTGAGCATCTCTCCTGAGCCAATTGGCGTGGTGATAGCGGCACTTAGATCAGCGTGCCCCTCTATATCATAGGCATCAAGAGGTTCCTCGATCCATTCCAGACCGAGCTCATCCATGGCTTTACACATCTTAGAGGCTGTTGATCGATCCCATTGCTGATTTACGTCTACCATTATCGGGATAGAGTCACCTAGATGAGCCCGCAAGGCTTGAACTCGCCTAAGGTCAGCAGCTCGGTCAGGCTGGCCGACTTTAATTTTGACACCCCCAATTCCTCTAGAAAGCGAATAATCAGCACTCGCAATAATTTCTTCGATTGGCGCTTGCAGATAACCGCCCGATGTGTTGTAACAAGGTACTGAATCCCTATATGAACCAATGAGTTTAGAGAGTGAGAGTCCTGCACGCTTGGCTTTCAAATCCCATAAGGCAATATCAAAGGCGGCGATCGCTTCCACCGCAGTACCAGTTCGCCCGACTCAAGCGCCAAGCCATACCATTTTATTCCATAGACGGCTAATGTCATTAGAATCTTCATCAAGTAAGATCGGAGCAAGCTCGCAGGCATGCGCGTATTGTCCTGCCCCGCCAGCACGGAGGCAATAACTAAAACCGAATCCTTCATGGCCTCTTGAATCAATGATTGTGATAGCTAGAATTGAAACACTATCGAGGGGCTTCTGGCGTCCAGTGAGCACTTTCGCATCGCTTACCGATTTTTTGAGCAGAAGATTAATCGAAGAAACCTCGACCCACGCAATCTTATTTGTGCTTTCATTGCCTTTCACATTTGAATTGTCAAGCATACGTATCTCTCCTATATAATAAGCACTCAAAAACAATTCCTAGATGGACTCTGCGTAACATGTTTCTGCAACATTTGAAAGGCTATCGTCATTCTTCCTCCATCAGCACAGGTTAGTCTCTTGAATATATCCCTATTGCAGTTTTATATTGGACTTTATTAATATCTTTTTTATAATTCAATTATAATTTATATAATAAAGCTTGATTATAAGAGCTGCTTTTTTATTTTGTCAAGCTGAAATTGATAAAAAATAATTAGTTTTATCTTTATGAGCATAGCCTGGAGTAAAATGGTCATTTATATTGATTAATATAAATTGGTTTGACGAGGAGAATATTGAATTTTTTAGATAGTTGTCTCTTATTTGTAGCTATTAGATATTATTTCCCAAGAAAAAACTTATATTCCGCGCTGTTTCTGCCATAACTGGAATAGTCGCTTCAAGTTCTTCAAGCGACATGTAGTTATCGAACGCGGCAATACTGATAGCAGCAATGATCTCGTCGGTAGAATCGCGTAGCGGAAATGCATTGCAATTATCACCAGGAATGAATTCACCACGATCAGTACCGTAATGTTGCGCGCGCACCTTTTCTAGCTCTTCTTTGAGCGCCTCCGTAGTAGTAATTGTTTTTGGTGTAAATGCTTTAAGGCCTTTTTTTTTAATCATGGCATCGAGTTCTTCCTCAGACAGCTCGCTTGTAAGTACTTTGCCTAGGCCTGTGGCATGGAACGGCAATGTTTTACCAGGGGTAAAATAGGTTCGTGGGAGATTTACACTATCGATTCTGTCAATCACGATCACATCACCTTGATAGAGCACCGCAAGGTTGAAGTTGCCATTGGGATAGCGCGTCCGGAGCATTTCAAGAAAGGGCATAACAACGCGACGAATTTCGAGTGACATAAGAGCCTTACGCGACAAAGTGAGAAATTTCAAAGAGATTGAATAGACACCAGTCTTTTCATCTTTTTCTAAATACCCTGCGCGAACCATGGTCGATAGCATTCGAAAAGCCATATTCGTGTTGATGCCTAGCTGAGTACTAATAGTCTGGATGGTAATAGGCTCATCAAGCTGTGCAAAAAGATCAAGGATATCAAAACATCGTTCAACCGCTTTGATATTATATTTATCGGTTTTTTCAGTTAGGCCAATTTCCATTTAAAACTCCTCTATTAATAATTGAGCATTCCTTGCAGGCATTCTGAGAGTTCTTTACGCTTTGCATCTGAAAGCCCTGAAACAGGAGCTCTGGGCATGCCTACGTCGATGCCTCTTAACCTCAGCGCTTCCTTTATGACAACGGGGAAGGTCCCCAGATTGAATAGCTGCCGAAGTTGGGCAAATGCCATCTGCTGTACAAGCGCCTCTTCGTAATTGCCTTTTTCAAATGCATCGAAAATTGCAACCGCTATTTCTGGGCATGCCGATGCTACAGATGACATAGCACCGCTTCCGCCATGAATAAGCGTTGATAAAATAAGATTATCACGACCAACGTAGACTGCAAAGCCTTCCTTTTCTATACGAATGAATTCCATAGTGAGCGCAAAATCACCTGAAGAATCTTTAATGCCCATAAAGTTATCGATGTGCGAGAGTTGTTTTGCCAAGCGAGCGCTCACTGCAACGCCGGTTATGGATGGATTGTTATAAAGATACACCGGCAATTTTGTCGAATTGCAAATATCTTTATAATAATTATATAATTCTTCTTCATTTGGCCGTATTACATACGGAGTGATGACAGACAATGCATCCGCCCCCTCAGCCTCTCCCATCTGCGCAAGCGCTATTGCCTCTTTTGTTGTTGGCGCACCAGCACCAAAAAATACAGGCAGTTTCCCACCGACAGATTGCACGGTGGTTTTCAATACCGCTTGCTTTTCTTCATTATTTAGCGCATAAAATTCTCCCGCATTTCCTACCACAAAGATTCCATGAATGCCAGCGCGAGAAAGAAACGCTAACATCTGCTTTAATGCTGAGAGGTTGAGGGCACCCTTTTCATCGAAGGGCGTTGGGATTGCTGCGAAGATTCCACGATAGTTCATAGGTATATACCTTTCCTTCAAGAATTATAGTCTAAAATATTACTATAGATATCGCATTTTGTCAAATCCAATTATATTTTGTGCTAAATTTATCTCATTTATATATTTTATATTGACAAAATGGTCAAACCCCATCTATAATCAAATCTAGAATGAAAATCTTTCTATCGTTCGTGTTTCATCTAATGAAACACATTAAACTAAAGGAGAGGCTAATATGAAAACAGCTAAATTTGCCATTAAAATCTGCCTTTTTGCGTGCTTCCTTTCAATGTATCATGGTTTGCTTTTTGCTGCAGATGTAAACTTACCAAAAACAGTAAATGTCTATGTTCCTGCCAAAGCTGGCGGAGGAACCGACGTGATGGCGAGAGCACTCGCAAATCAAATTTCAAAAGTATCAGGAAGCGATTTTGTTATTATAAATAACTTTGATGGCAACGGTATCGTAGCATTTGAGACTATTCGAAATGCAAGACCAGATGGCAAGAATATATTGCAATTTCATTCTACAATGATTTTGATGACCGCTATGGGGAAATATAAATATAATGTCATTGATGATTTTACGGTAATTGGCGTGGCCGTAAATCCTGTAGAATCTGGATATGTGTTTTTAGTATCACCTAATGCACCTTATAGCAATCTTAAAGAATTCATCGATTATGCAAAAAAGAATCCAAATAAATTGCTCGTCGGTGTACAGACTGGAGGAAGTACTCATGTGATGGCAGGCATGCTTCAAGATTCAGCAGGGATAAAACTGAAGATGGTCGAAGCTGGTTCAGATACAGAAAAATTGACTGCTCTTGCTGGTGGAAACATTGATGCCTCATTTGTTAATGCAAATCAAGCCAAACAGTATATTGAGGCAGGCAAACTCAGAGCTCTTGGTGTAGTATCAAGCGATGAGAAAGGAAACAGGACTGTTATATTACCAGATATTCCAACATTTATCGAGCAAGGAGTCAATGTTACATTTACTACTATGAATTTTATTCTTGGGCCTAAAGGAATGAATAAAGATCTTGTTAACAAATTTTATGATTATTATAAAAATGCAGCAGAAGATAAATCAGTTGATAGCCTTCTTGCACAAAGCGGAATGCAGCTAAGATTTTATGCCCAAGACGAAGGAATCCAGCAACTAAAAAAACATACAGCTCAGCTTACTGAAGCTATTAGAAGCTTAGGCTTAGGCAATAAATAGTATCTCCAGCAAAGTCAATACCAAAGGGGATATTCCCCTTTGGTTAATTTTTAAAATGATCAATTGGGGTAACTTATATGAAAATTGCTATAAAAAGAGATCAATTTGTCGGAATTTTCTTAATAGTTGTCGGCGTTATTTATGGATATATGACTTCTAAAATAGACTTTGCTATGACTGCTGAGTATCCAGGACCCAAGGCTTTCCCTTATATCCTGACTTTTACAGTTGGTATCCTAAAAACAGCTTATAACCCATTATGTTATCATAAATAGTAAGATTGTCTTTACGATATAGAGTGTAGTCCATCTCCTAGGTTTTTTGCTTTGTCTGGGCTAAAAGATGGCGAATCTCCTGCGTAGTGAGCGACTGGCGAGAAAAATCAATACCAAGGTTTCC
>MWDY01000029.1 GCA_002070755.1 Spirochaetes bacterium ADurb.Bin110
TTCGATGATGACTCAGCCAAAGATGATTGGCTCGAGGTGTCGTGCATATAGATTGTACCGGACATTGCGAGAAACGGATTCGTGGGATTCTTCAAGAGTATCGAGATATTCTTTGCCCATCTCCGCGGCAATTTTGAATCCCACATGCATGAGCTGTCTCATGCCTGACTGCATTGTTGATGAATCTAACTCATGCCGTAAAGCATTTACAAAAGTATCTGAATCCCAGCCCGCTACTATTTGGGGACTGGGCAGGCTAGAGGAATCGATTTCGACGACATTGACATAAGGAGCCGTGAGTTCATCGATTCGAGCATAGGCTTGCTCATACACACGCTTTGCGACAGAAAGGCCCCTGCCCCCTGCTTCGGCAAGGCCAACAATCTCTTCGAGCCAAGTAGTACCCGCAGTCTTGAGATGAACACCAGCTCCAAGTCTTGTGGTGATGTCATGGATTCCCTTGTAAAGCTTGAATTTATCGCTACCAGAATGTACTGAGAGCTTTAGCCCTTTTGGAAGACCTAAAGATTCGGAAGCCCATAGAAGGACCTTGGCTTCCTCTTCGAAAGTATGGAAGAATTCAGTCGTGTTTCCTACATAATCGATGCCCTTTAAGAACTTGCCTGGAAAGCGCGGGGCAAGAGTCGAGATCGGAATCTTCTCTGCTGCCACAGCAACAAGAATTGCCGCAACCTGCGCCGGAGTCTGTGGTTGGTCGGTTTCGTCCATAGATAGCTCGACAACAAAAGAACCCTTAGGCTTATTTGTAGCGATATAACGATAAGTCTTTCCAGCTTCTTCGATAGCCGCAAGGAATTTATCAGCTACGCTCTCTAAATCAGCATGCTCAACTCGGACAGGCGTTGAACTATCCTTAAGCAGAAAAGCTGCACGATCCAAAAAGGCTGAGCGTGAATCCGATGATGCTTTCTTTCCTATGCTCTCCGCCACATCGATGGTAAAAAAATTGCAGTATGGCAAAAACCAATCGACAGTTTTTATGGTTATATGATCTGCATCTATGAACCATCCTCCATCCCATCCTGTCTTTCTTATCGATTCCGATGCAGCCCTTGCTTGATCTGCGGGCGTCGAGCCTATCAATAGATGTTCGCGATTGCTCTTGTTCCAAACGATATCCGCTTCGCCTCCTTTGGCTCGCAAGTCCTGGAAAGCGCGTATCTGAGCTTCTCCTTCGCGACCAAATCGGTCACCAGTGCCCACGGAAAAGCGAGAAAGTTGCAGCATATGTCCCTCCTGAGATGTTTTCTATATAATGTCGCTTGAAAGAAAGGTGCGCAAGCTCTTCTTCAATTTTCGAAAAAAGGAATTCTATAATGAATATATCTGAGAAAAAGCGAGAATCCGGCATAGATCGATTAAAACTCGAACAATTGGTCCATAGAACTATAAAAGAATCAGGTGCGCTCGATGCGAGCAAAATTTTGATCATTCCTCCCGATATCACAAGATTCCATTCCCAGGCAGGTCTGATAACAGATCTATTGGTCGAACAGCTTGGTTCCCGTATAGCGGCTATCCTGCCAGCCATAGGTACTCACGCACCCATGACAGAAAATGAAATCTCACAGATGTACCCTCTTTCGCCTAGAGCGCTATTCCGAGTCCATGATTGGCGAAAGGATGTGGTCGAGCTCGGAAAGATTCCAGAAGAGCGCGTTGAAGAGATTTCTGGTGGAAAGGTTAGATATTCATACCCTATTCAAACAAATAGACTTCTTGCTTTAAGAGATATAGACCTTGTTTTCTCGATTGGTCAGGTCGTACCTCACGAGGTTGCCGGAATGGCAAACCATGCAAAAAATATTTTTGTAGGCACCGGTGGAAAAGAAGCGATCGATAAGAGCCATTATATTGGCGCCTCCTGTGGAATGGAAAGCATTATGGGACGTATAGATACGCCAGTGAGAGCCCTTTTCGATGAAGCCTTGAGTATTTCTAAGGCAAAATTGCCTCCAATTGCCTGGATTCTCACTGTTATAGGGACCGCTAGGGATGGCGCACTTATTCAGCAAGGATATTTTGCTGGATACGATAGAAAATGCTTCGAAGAAGCCTGTGCCCTATCTTCAGAGCTGAACATAACACTTTTCGAAAAACCGCTCAGAAAAGCGGTGGTCTGGCTCGATCCAAGCGAATATCGAAGTACATGGCTGGGCAACAAATCGATTTATCGCTTAAGAATGGCCATGGCAGATGATAGCGAGCTCATAATTCTTGCGCCCGGACTTCGCAGCTTTGGAGAGGATGCTGCGATCGATGCCGTGATACGAAGCTTTGGTTATAGGCCTTCAAGCGAGATTCAGAATCTTGTCGCCCGCGAGCCTGCTCTCTCACAAAATCTCTCTGCTGCGGCCCATCTAATTCACGGCTCTAGCGAAGGCCGCTTCACTATAAGCTACGCTCCTGGCCCCTTTATGACCAAAGAAGAAATCGAATCTGTCGGCTACCACTACATTGACCTGGAAGAAGCCAAATCTCGTTACCTGCCCGAGGGCAGGCTCGCGGGCTCAGGCTTCTACAACACTCTGGATGGCGAGGAATACTTTTTTGTACCAAATCCAGCCCTTGGTCTATGGTCGACCGAAGAGCGCATGGCAAATGTTCAAAAGCCTTGATATTTTCGCTTAAGCTACCATATCAAGAGCTTCAAGATCTAATCGTGTGCCGCAGGTTTCATGGTAATCTCGATCACAAGGCCTTGGTCTTTGCTCCCTTGTTGCATGTTGTTTTCAGTTTGACTCTGAGTCGCGGTTTTTCTATTGCGAGCCTCTATGCTCCAACCATGAAGGTCGACAACAGATTTTACAATCGTAAGACCAAAACCATGACCCGCTTCTTTCCTAGAATGCGTTCCTCGATAGAATGCGTCGAAGATGTATGGTAGATCTTCTTCAGGGATGCCCGGGCCATTATCAGCCACTGTCAACACTGGTTGGCCATTCTTTATATCCAAAGCAAGTTCTACATGGCCGCCAGCTCCCGTATAACGGAATGCATTGGATATGAGGTTTTCTACAGCTCGCTCGAATAGCGCACGGTTCATTCTGACTCTTGGAAGGTCTTTGAGTTCTTCTTTCGATAGAGCAGAATCAACCTGTCCAAAGCCATATAGGAGTTCAAGCCCTAGAAGACGAGCATCTTCCTCAAAACGCTTACCTAGAGACATTAAAAGCGGCCATAAGTCCACAGCCTCTTGGCGCATGTTCAGATCATCTATTTTCATAAATTCGATCAATTCCGAGACGAGATCTTCGAGCTGAGCGCTCTTTTCTCGAATGATTTCAAGGTAATGGATCCTTGTGGCTTCATCTGAGGCCATATTATCGCTCAGTGCGTCAGTATAGCCTTGAATAAGAGCAATAGGTGTCTTTAAATCATGACTGACGCCGATAAGCATGTTCATTCGCCTGGAGATCATGTCGCGCAGCGTTATTCGCATGTGGTTTATGCTATCCGCAAGGGAGCGCAGCTCTAGCGCACCGCTTCCCTTTACCTCGTGATCGAGCTTGCCTTTTGCAACTATAGCAGTATCTTCGATTAGATTATTGATTGCTTTTTCTGTCGACCTGAGTATCAAGAAGGACATAAATCCCGCAACAATGAAGGCTCCAAGCGTAAGGCTGGTAACAAGCATGAAATTCCGATTACGAATATCCTCTCGCGACAAGAAAGGCTGAATGTCGAAAATCAGAAGAGGGCTTTTTTCTAGGTTTGCATCGATAGGCAAGAAGCGCAGTTCCGGCTTAGGCTTCCCATAAGGAAGAAGAGGTGGTCTAGCAATATCAGTCACCTCGAGTCTGATTCCTACTGGCAAGTCCCTAAAGGAAGAGACCCTAACCGTGCCATCGGGGTCTACTAACGCGGCATCCATAATAGGCAATCCCACTCGCTCGCCTGCGCTCCGAATATCCTCGAGTGAGATATTGTTGTCCAAGATCCACTCTTTTGCGACCTCATCGATAAAGAGGCGTGTCGTTACTCGAGGATCGCGCTTAGCCTGTTGGCCTGTAAAAAAAAGCAACCCAAAGACTAGGGGAAAAAGTGTCACAGCCATGGTAAGAATTGCAAATTGAGTTCGGAGCTTAAGCTTCATTATGCTTTCTCCACAAAGGCTTCTGGATTGAATCGATAGCCCATTCCATATTGAGTCTGGATATAATATGGATTTGCTGGATCGTCTTCAAGCTTCTTGCGCAATCTCTGAATATAGACTCCGATGGCGCTTATATCACCATATTCCTGACCCCATACGCGAGTATAGAGGTCTTCAGGAGTAAATGGCCTGCCTGGATTGCTTACAAGTTCTTTTAGGATGTTGAATTCGCGCGCAGAAAGGCTGACTGGCTCGGCATTTTTAGTTAGATACATTCCCTCGATATCTAGCTCATAAGGCCCAAATCTTACGATACTCCCATTTTGTCGCATTTGAAGGGTAGCCGTACGCCTCATGTGAGCTCGGATGCGTGCAGCAAGGACCTTTGGAGGACAGGGTTTAGTCACGAAGTCATCTGCTCCTACGCCAAGCCCAAAAATTACATCTTCATCAGCCTCTCTTGCGGTGAGAATCATTACAGGCATGGACTTTGTCTTTCTGAGCTGCTCAAGAAATTGAAAGCCATCCATGCCTGGAAGGTTTAGATCGAGCACTATGAGGTCCCACTCCTCTTTTTGGGCAATGGGAAGAGCACTCTCTGCGTCGAATGCGAGCTTGCATTCAAAGCCTTCATTCTGAAGATAGAGCTTATAGAGCTCGGCAAGCTCTTTGGTATCTTCGACGATTAGGATTCTTCCATGCATGCCCCCTCCTTCGCAAGCACCCGGTGAACGCTGCCAGGCTACTTGCATTGATTCTCCACTTGTTGGCATCAAAATTCTATTGCATTCCAGAGAATGCTGAACTTCGTCTGGACCTTCTTGACCGAATAATCCGCATTGAGCTTTATAGGCACAGAAGCTTGGAGCGATACTTGGCTGTTTAGAAGGCTTACGGTGAGAGCTGGAGTTGTTATATTGCCATTTTTAGCATACTCAGAACCAACATCGCCAATAGAAGTCAAATCAGAAATCGTAAAGCTCACCTTTCCACCTTCATCTCCTACTTGTACCTTAAGTTGCGGATTAAAGCGCAGCGAACCATCGGAAAAATTGGCAAGAGCATAGACAGAGCCTGTTACACGGGTGAGACTGTTGCCTTCTCCGAAGCGCCCCGATACCGAGGCGGATCCAGCGAGATACCACATGCCCGCGTCTGTTGAACTATCGCTATACCTATAAGCAGTAGGATAATCATCTTCTATCGCCTCTGTTATCGCTGCTGTGGCTGCGGCATTCTGCATTATGCTCGAATCTGCATAACCCATACCATTATAGTAGCCCTGAACATGTATCGAATACGATAGGCCGCCTGAATAGCTCTTCGAGTATTTGACGCCCAATGTAGATTGAAAGAAAGGCTTGTTCTCTATGCTATAAGCTTCGTAGGTCCCAGGTGTCGAAGACTCTCTAGCATAGATTCGATCGGAACCATACAAGAGCACGTTTTCTCCATATACGTCAAAAGAACCTATCGCGCCAGTAAAGCTGAAGATCGCTCTAGGTCTTGCCAGCATATCGGCCCGGGCATATGCACCAAAACTGAGCTCCCATCCATTTACAACGAGGTCGTATTTGCTCGCAGCAGAAGACGAAGCCGCGTTGTTTTCTGAAATTGGCGGCACAATATATACCATAAGGTGATTTAGCTTCATCGGCACATCGACCTTGAATGCAAAGGGCCCCTCCCGCGCTGCGGTTGGATCATCTGGATCAATAGCCGATAGGCTCAGAACATCCGAGGGTTTGAACCAATTCCCAACTCCCCAACTTATACGCTGCTTGCCCAATCTAAAGAAGAGTGTCTCTTCTATATGTGTATCAACAAAGAGTTCATCCAGGCTAAAGGTAGGAGACTCATATTCTTTGTTTGTCGATAAATACGACGATGGATCGTAGTTGAAGGAACCCGAGACATAGAGCCGCACAAGGTCGCTCTGCCTTAAATCTGCATACGCAGTGGCAGACGCAGCAAGAATTTGGTTGGGCACAGCTAGAAGATTGGTGGATAAGGAAAAATGCAGATTCTTAGCTGGAAGATAGTCGAATTCGAGATCGGAAATATCCACCGCCCCATAGAGCGTCTGTTTATCCGAGGAACTGCCTCCAAGTGGAGTATAGTTGCCATATAGACCAGCTCCAGCTGATCCACTGATCAAGAAAACTGGATAAGTCTTGGTGTCTTCCACAAGCTGCACAGTTCCCGCCGAAGCGACATTTGGATCTATCACCGTAACAATATCCTTGGGGCCACCGAAGAGTTCGTTCTCATCTATCACTTCAGGCGGCTTCAAGTTGGATGAAGAGCTTGAGGATTGCGCCCAGATACTTGATTTGCTAAAAAGAAAGAGAGTCGTCATTATAAGGAATAACAAGCTCTTTATTATTCTTGTTTTCATGCCTCTACTCCTACTGGCTCACCCGCTCGAGATATTCCTTGGTAAAGTAATAGTCCGGGAGCGGCTTAGTGGAAATATTGGTATATGTAACCTGAGAGCGCTTTTCGGGCACAAGGCCATCTTGGAAAATTTGCACCGTAGGCACAAAGGAATCTCCTATCTGCACATATTGGGTATAATAGGCGGTGCGCAAGAGCTTCATAGACAGGCTATATTCCTCTACCTTAAGCACGATCTTGCGATCGGTTTCTATATACATCTTTATATAAGGGAAGGGAACTTCATCATTGCTAGCCTTGAGTTCTCCGATTATCACCTTGTAGTTTCCAAGAGTACCCGTAGAGAGCTTCTCTACAGAATAATCAATCGAGCGCTGCCAGCGACGGAAATCGTTGTTGGTCACTGTCGTATCCTGATATGTGTCTTTGAGGGTTGTGTGAGTAAATCTTCGGCTTGTGGGGTCGTAGCGCCACATATTGTTATCTACGCGCAGCATACCTTGCCCCTTACGAGATTCGGGCTCGAGGGTGAGCATCAAGAATGCATCATCTTTATCTCGCCTAAAGATCTGTTCCTTGGTTACAAAGGTACCCCGAGTCGGGCTCACGTTTACGGTCGTGATGGTAGCGCTCATGTCGCTGTTGTAAAAGCTTGAACGGATATCGGTCCTGCGAACGAGCATAAGAAAGTCTTTCGCCGTATATTTTGTTATATCATCAGGAAATTTATAG
>MWDY01000030.1 GCA_002070755.1 Spirochaetes bacterium ADurb.Bin110
CCGAATCGATGCGCCTCGAAGTCGAGCAACTTATGGGATTATCGCATAGGTTTTCGGAGGCTTATAGAGAGTAAACATTGGAGAAAATAAAATATCCAAACAGGAAAATCGAAATGTTGATGAAGGCTAAAGTAATCCTTAGCTAAAAAAGTCAGGCGCCTTCATGGCGGCTATGAATCCATCTTTCTTTTTTATTGCTCTCAATTGCAGCTTCTATGATTTTTACAATTCTATGGCCTTGTTCAAAATCAGCATAGATAGGAACATCATCAAACACAATTGAGCGATAGAAGTTATCGATCATCCTCTGTTGCGCTTCCAAAAATCTCTCTTGTTTTGAAGCACCAGCGTTTGCTTCCTTGTTTTCTTCCAACTCATTCGCAAGCGATATAGTTCCTTTTTCATCTATAAATAATTCTTCCTCTTCTCGATATTTAAGCGAAGCTCTTTCTGGATGCTCTTGAGACCAACGCAGAGATGCTATGCTACCATCTATCTCAAAAGAGATGCCATTAGACCGACCAGCACTTACCTGAGAGACAGTTAGGCAGCCATGAATGCCACCTTCAAATCTCATCAGCACACTTGCAAAATCCTCAGTATCTACTATTATAGTCTCAGAGGGAGAGCGAATCCGCTTGGGAATGAATGTTGCAAGGTCTGCGGCGATGCTTTCCACTCTGCGATCAAGCAAGAACTCTGCTATATCTATCCAATGAGATCCAATATCAGCAAGGGCTCTCGATGGTCCTCCATAGCGAGATTCGACCCGCCAGTCGTAATCATGGTTGAATAAGAGCCAATCTTGAAGATAAGTCCCGTGTATGGAATAGATTGTTCCAAGCTCGCCCTTGGATATCAATTCTTTTATATGCATAATGATTGGATAATATCGATAAACAAAATTGACAGCGGTTTTTAGATGACGATTCTTTGCTAAAGTCATAAGCGCTCCCGATTGCTGTGAATCTATTGTGAGCGGCTTTTCAGATAGAGCATATAAGCCTGCTTCGAGAATACCTCTATTTACATCATAGTGAAGCACATTGGGAGTACAGTTATGCACGAGATCGAGACTCTCGCTTTTAAGCATTTCTTGGTATGAAGTATACCAAACAGGGATATCGTAGTCGTCGCAGAGGCTCTTTATCTTGTTTGGATTGAGAGAACAAATCGCTGCCAATTCTGCGTAGCCGAGAGGCTCGATAGCTTTGATAGCCTTGAGATGAGATATGCCTATCTTGCCAATTCCTATAATCGCCACTCGAAGTTTTTTCATAGCTATTTCTGGAGCGCTGATATAAGCTCTTTTGCTCTAGCAATCTGATCGTAGGATAATGGTATTACATTGCTGTTCTGTTGCGATGTAGATGCAGCTTCAATAAGGATGAGTTTGGTTTCCTGTTGCGTAATAGTATTGTGCCAAAGCCCCTTAGGAATATTGTATACTTTGTCTAGCTCCATGGAGATAGCCTTCAGTTCGAGGCTATCATTAATTAGGTCCTCTAGCGCGTATAGCAGGATACAAGTACCGCGCAATAAGACAAAGAGCTCGTCGGTCTCATTGTGACGTTCCAAACAATCGATATTACTTATATCATTCTCTGGTTTATAATTCTTGATTCCAACCATCCATTCCTTGTTTTCATATACTCTTTGGAGGCCTTTCCCTTCATGTTCATATTCTATTATACCACTCATAAATAATTACCTCTTGAATTACTTCCTTTTTACTCCAACAACATGATGCATTGTTGCGCGATATCATCTGCTGTAAGACCATAGGCCTTGAAAAGATCTTCAGGTTTTCCAGAACGTCCAAATTTATCCTGGATACCAACACGGGCAAACTTTATATTTGATTTGCCTACAAGAACTTCAGCGACAGCTGACCCTAGCCCTCCTATGATCGAATGCTCCTCAGCGGTCACCATGGCTCGACATTGAGAAGCCATTTCTAAAATCAACTCAGCATCGATTGGCTTTATGGTGTGCATATTGATGACGCCAGCTTTTATGCCATGAAGAGATAATCTTTCAGCAGCTGCGAGTGCTTCTTTCACCATGAGCCCTGTAGCCACAATGCAGACATCACCAGGCTTACGCATAATATTTGCCTTGCCGATTGTAAAAGTACTGTCTTCATTTGTTATTACCTCGACAATTGGCCGAGCAACGCGAATATATACCGGTCCATCCAAGCTTGCGGCAGCGAAAACCGCTTTGCGAGTTTCAAAAGGATCACAAGGAACAAGGATTGTCATCCCTGGTAGTACTCGCATGAGTGCGATATCTTCGATGCTCTGATGACTTGCGCCATCTTCGCCTACTGAAAGTCCTGAGTGAGAGAGCCCAAATTTCACATTTGCATTGGGATATGCGATGGAATTACGAATTTGCTCATATGCTCTTCCTACACCAAAGAGCGCGAAAGTACTTACAAAAGGCAAAAGCCCTGAATGGGCAAACCCCGCAGCTGCCCCCATCATATTCGCTTCAGCAAGACCAAAGTTGAAAAACCGATCGGGAAACTTAGATGCAAAAATACTCGTCATTGTTGCATGAGAAAGATCCGTATCCAGCACCACCACCTTTTGATTGATTGAACCAAGCTCGGCAAGCGCCTCGCCATAGGCGACCCTCAATGATTTGCTCTCAAACATTTTGCGTTCCTTTCAGCTCGCACATTGCTTGAGTGTATTCCTCAGTCTTCATCGGTTTGCCATGCCAGCCAACATTATTCTCCATGAATGAGATTCCCCTGCCCTTGACTGTCTCTGCGAGCACGAATAAGGGCTTTCCAGGCACCGGTTCGGAAATCGCCTTTACCAGCATGTCGACGTTATGTCCATCGACTTTTTTGCACTCAAAACCAAAGGAGTGGAATTTTCCAATTATATCGCCCAAGGACATAACCTGATCGTTGGTTCCATCTATTTGCAAGCCATTATGATCAAGTATAAAGATCAAATTATCGAGCTTATAATGAGCTGCAGACATAGTTGCCTCCCACACCATGCCCTCTTGAATTTCTCCATCGCCAAGCACCACGTAGACATGGTATGGTGCACGTTTATATTTGGCAGCGAGCGCTAGTCCCACAGCTACAGAGGCGCCTTGACCTAGTGAGCCAGTCGATACATCGATGCCAGGAGTCTTGCGCATATCAGGATGTCCTTGAAGATGGCTACCGATCTGCCTCAAGTTCCAAAGATCATTTCGAGGGAAAAAACCTTTATCAGCGAGAATCGCGTAGAGCGCAGGGCAACCATGGCCTTTAGACAGCACGATCCTATCTCGCATCTCCCACGATGGATTTGTAGGATCGACATGCGCAACCTCATAATAGAGCGCCATTAATATTTCCACACATGAGAGCGATCCGCCCGGGTGGCCAGATTGACATCGATAGAGCATTTCGATAATGTCGCGCCTTATAGCTTGCGCCTTTTGTTCCAGCAGAAGTTCATCCATTTTGAGTATTCCTTTATTACCCTTTCACTGCGCCTGCAGTTAAGCCTTCGACTAGTCTTTTTTGAGCAAAGAAAAACATTATGCAAACAGGAATTATTGTGATTACGCCTCCAGCTGTCAGCATTCCCCATTCAACACCTAACTGACCAATGAAATTTTTAAGTGCAACGGGAATCGTCCGATTTCGTTCATTGGTAAACATGACAGCGAAGGTATATTCATTCCACGAAGTCATGAAAATATATGCGCCTGTAGCGACAACACAAGGCAAAAGCATAGGTAAAATAATCTTTATAAATGCTTGAAAACGATTCGCTCCATCCACCATTGCCGCCTCTTCAAGCGATCGAGGTAAATCATCGAGGTAGCCAGTCAGAAGCCAGACAGAGAATGGGATGGTAAATGTTGTATATGAAAGAATCAAAGAGCTTGGTGTGTAGAGTATGCCAATTTTGCGCATAATAGCAAAAAGAGGAATAAGCAATAATACCGTTGGGAACATATTGTTTGTAAGAAAAAGTGTCATGAAGAACTGTCGTCCCTTAAATCGATATCTGGAAAAGGCATATGCAGCAAGTAAGGAAACGACAAGCGACAACAGAGTCGTTACGACAGCAACCAGTAAGCTATTGATCATTGGTTTTATAAAATTGTATTCAGCAAAGAGCTTTTTGTATGAGTCAAAAGTCACCTTTGCAGGCCAATAGGTGACAGTGCTTGAATAGAGTTCTTTTTCTTGCTTTATTGAGGTCACAAAGGTCCAATAAAAAGGAAAGAGGAGAAAAATGAGCATCATCGCTAACAAAATATGTCCTGGCAAAGCGTGCAGCAACTTTCTTTTATAAGGCGCTTTATAGAAGGATTTTTGCGCTTCTCTGCTTTGTAATTCCATTACTTTGCTTCCTCCTGTGCCTTAAAGAGGTTCTTCAGATAAGGAATAGAAACAACAGATAGGCCTATTGTCAGAAAAATTGCAAGCGTAGAGGCATATCCGAGGTTAAGTGTATTTCCTTTATTAAAGACATATACGCTTAAAGTCTGTGTAGAGTACGCTGGCCCACCTTCTGTCAAATTGAAAATCACATCGACAGAATTTGCAACCCAAATTATCCTTAGAAGAGTTGTGACAAAGATAGTATTTCTCAGTGATGGTACAACGATCCAAAAAAATCTCTGAATTCGATTCGCCCCGTCCACATCTGCAGCATCATATAATTCATCTGGAATGCTTTGAAGACCAGCAAGTAGCATAAGCGCAAAAAACGGGATTCCCTGCCAGATGATAGTTAAGATTACAGCAGGAAATGCGGTGGATTGCTGGGCAAGAAATGGAATATAGTTGTCTATCAGACCAAGTTTCATCAATAGATCATTGAGGACTCCATAATTACCATCATAGATCCAGCGCCACATTAAACCTATCAACACACCTGGTGTAACCCATGGAATAAGGCTTATTGAGCGAAAAAGTCCACGTCCCCAAAATTTTCTATTCAATAGCAGCGCTAATATGAAACCAAAGATAAATTGAAAGCCAACACCAGCCACCACCCAGATAACTGTCTTAAGTAAAGCTTGCCAGAACAATCCATCGTGAAGCACCGCGATATAATTTGCAAACCCTACAAAGCGGATTTGACTTGGCCGGCGGAGGTCATAGCTTTGAAAGCTCATCGCAATTGCATTGAGTACGGGAAAAAACACCACCGCACATATCACCAATAAGGCTGGCATAATGAGTAAATATGGCCATATATTTGTTTTTCGTTTGTGCATTGTGATATGAATCAAAGCCTCTTTGAATTCCTAAGATACTTTAAATATTGAAAATGTACTGGCAGCTGACAAAAAACCAGCTGCCAGGTATGCATTCCTTACTATTTACCCCATAGCCCTTTTTGGAGAGTCTTCATTGCTTCCGCAGCTGAAATCTTACTAGTAAGAGCTGCTGCAACGGTGTTCGGCCAAATAGTATTTATCCATTCCGTTGTGGTATCAAGAATTGGGAAAATTCCCGCATAGGGAGCGCCCTCAATTGACACCTTCATAAAACGATTGTTCTGGAAGAAAGGAAGCTGCTGCACATCTTTACTAACTGGAACATTACCGGTTGCGGTGCACCATGCTTCCTGACCTTTCCCTGTAGCAAGATACGCAACCCATTCAAAAGCAGCATCTTTATTCTTTGAAGACTTGAGAATCACATTTTCAGTATCGCCCATCGAGGTCCAACGTCCCACACCGCCAGGAAACGCAAATGCGTCGACATCATCTCCGAATGTCTCAACCATTCCAATCGAAGAGCCAATATGATGGATGGTCATCGCTGTCTTGCCGGATTTGAAATTGGCGATGATCTCATTAAATCCATCCATTGGAGCTGTAAGGGGGGCATAGCCGTTTTTATATAGATCGATGAAATCCTGCATGCCTTGAACTGCCTGAGGAGTCGTCATGTCATCAAAATTACCACCGCGAGCCCAAATAAAGCTTCCCCAAGGTTCTTGCCCGCCTTTTGCTCCTCGCATACCAAATCCATAGACATCTGTCTTGCCATCTCCATTGGTATCCATAGTGAGTTTCTTGCATGCTTCAAGAAATTCCGCATATGTTTTTGGTACAGATATCCCAGCTTTCTTTAATAGCGAAGGACGATAATACACATACAGAATCTGAGTATTCCATGGCATGACATATACGCTCTTAGTACCGCTCGCTTTTCTCATTGTATCATAAAGACTTGGATCGATTTTATCTCTATCTTTCCATTTCTCGAGATAGCTATCCAAATTGACAAGCAAGCCGTTTGCGGTGAAAAGAGGAGTCGATGTGAGCTTGAACGAAGAAGTATCTGGTCCGCCCCCTCCCATCACTGCACGAAAGAGGGTTTCACTATATGCTCCACCATCCCATGGATATTCCTGCGCAACGACTGTAATGCCTTTACCATTCGTCGCATTGAAGTCCGCTGCGATTTTCTGCATTTCCGCAGAATACTTAGGATTATCCGCCCAATACCAATGGACAATTGTTACCGGCTTTGTCTGTGCATACACAGCCGCTGAAAATGTCAGTAATACAACCACCATTACTGAGAATGCCAGTCTTTTTTTCATGTCAATCAACCTCCTTCTCCTAAAACTCCTTATTGCAAAGCGATTCGTCATTCAGCGAATCGCCTTTGTCGCGCTGCATGCATGTGATTCCTCATGGCTTCTTCAGCTTTCGCCTCATCGTTTGCCAAAATGGCATTCACAATTCGCTCATGTTCTCTATATGTATTCATAAAGCGGTTTGGGTCGCTCTCTGGGAAACCTTCATTGAGCGCGATTATTTGAGGCGTAATATAGCTTGTAAGCGAAAGACACACCTCATTTTTACTCGCTTTTGCGATTGCAATATGAAGGAGGTGATCCTCATCGAGCGCTCGCTGGCCAATGTCAGCCTTTAATTTGAATTCCATATGCCATTTTTGAATCTCTTCAATATTTTCATGGGTAGCCAGCATCGCAGCCCTCTTCGCCGCATAAATTTCAAGAAGCTCTCTTATGTCAAATAAATCGATTGGAGAAAATGAATCCCTAAAGCTTGCGATGCTTGCGATAAGACCAGAGATAGCCTTACTTCCAAGCTCTGCAACAATCGTACCGCGCTGAGGCAATGTTCTTATAAGGCCATAATGATCAAGCCGAGAGAGAGCTTTGCGCACATACCCTCGGCTCACATTGAGAACCTGGCTCAAAGCGCGTTCAGAGGGCAATTTATCACCCGCTTTGAGGTTTCCAGAAATGATCTGTTGCTGAATATAGCGAAATACTATGGATTCGCCTTCAAGAGTATCAGAAATCTGTTGATCTTTCGAATACTTCATTGTGCCACGCCTTACCCTCTCTTACTCTCTATCTCAGCCTCAGCTTGCGCTACAGTTTAGTTGCAGCCTAGTTGCAGTCCGGGCTGCAATCTGGTTAACCAGATATAGTAGTATTAGCCAACATTCATGAATTGTCAAGAGTAATTATTAGCATTGTCATTTAAGAATCAAAAGTGCACTGTTTTTTGAGGATTTAAAGTTGAGTTCGCTCTAAAAAGGTCTCTCAAAATGCTTCTTGGTAAGGGATTTATATGCTAAAATAGATAAATATTGTCAATTGTTGTGGATAGGAATTTTGGACGACTCTTGAATTAGGCAATTGCTTCATCGACCAATTCTCCATTTACAAATCATACTCCCGACTGGGGCGAGGGGGATCAAATTGAATCCTCTAAGCCTTCTACAATTCTTCTCAGCTTCCTTACAGGGCTTATATACCATCGTCAATGTCGCCTGCCTTGTACCATTGCCCTTTGTCTTACGCTGACGTAATCTCACGGTCGCAAACGTTGATTCAATGGAATTGGTAGTCCTGAGATGTATCCAATGCACAGAAGGAAAATCATAGAAGCTAAAGAGCTCATCTTTATCCTTTGCTAGACATTCTACTACCTTCGGATATTTATCAGAAAATGTTTCTACAAAAAGACCATATGCCTTTAGTGCTTCTTCCTTCGTCAGTGCCATTAAGCGAGGCGCATCTCTTAGCTCTCTTGCACATTGAAATAGGTCCTGCGCCGGTGAGGATTGTTCGTTCTGGCTTGTTTCCATTTCTTACGACACATTGATGGCTATTCTCATCCTTAAGATGCTGATACTTTGCACAATGCTTAAGCTACTTCTGCTTCAAGTGCTGCCTGAAGCATCTTCCTTGCTCCTTCCCTCATAAGCTATTCCAGTACCTCTACGGTCTCTGGCTTTGTTTTTGTGAAAGCTTCTGCTATACTTTTCTCCACGGACATTCTCCTTTTGATTGGTGTTTTTTCATAGCAAAGCCTATCAAAAATGAACGTCCCTGTCTTTTCCTATCCACAACTTTTGAATATATCTCATGCCAGAATATTCTTGGACTTTCGAAAGAGGCTCGAGTGGCAAAAACGAATATTAGTATTGATAATGAGCATGTGGTAAGAGTGGTAGGCTGCAATTTTGAATGGTATGCTAAAGATTATTCAAGAGATGATAAGCCTTACGGCGCTCATGTAAGAGCATATTTCAAATTCAGAAATGATTTTTCTGATCGGCTTCTTGGTTTGGTATTTGATGTCAATATGTATGATTCTTTTGGAGATCTTCTATATAGCGCGAAGAATCTAAAATATCAGTTGTCTTTAAATAATGGAGAAGAAACAGGGGATGATCAATTTTGGTATTGGGAAGAAGGATATAATAGCCCATATAATTTGATATGGGATTCGGTAAAAAATGGCACGATAAGAGGAGAAATAATCATTAAGAAAGCTGCCTTTGATGATGGAAAAACGATAGATCATGAGACCAATTGAGATGAAGTGATTGCGGCATGCCTATAGCTATCGAAATGTAGCCCGATCGCTTTCCCACATCCAGGTC
Organism: Spirochaetes bacterium ADurb.Bin110; assembly: GCA_002070755.1. Next base: position 8,918 of record MWDY01000030.1, read on the forward strand.
ACCCGGAAGCAGGTACGGAGAATCATACATAAGGCAGAATTAGGGGCAATCTACTCAGAGAGGAATCTCTCAAAGCCAAGGAGGGGAGCAGCAAAGTATCCCTATTTGCTCAAAGACAAAAAGATATCGGTAGAGGTAAACACATGGAACAACAAGCAAGAAAAAGATTGTCCCAGAGGAATATCTGTGTCAAAGAGGGCCATATATTGTCCTACGGAATTATTAAAGCCTTTATTATTATTCAACATGATGTATTGAAAATATGGTAAAAGGTATGTATATTATAGCATGACCTTTGAATGGGATGAACATAAAAACGAGCTTAATATTCAAAAACATGGCCTTTCCTTTGAGGAAGCTCAGGAAGCATTTTTTGATAAAGGACGGATCATAGTTTTTGATGAAAAACATTCAGAAAGGGAGAAAAGGTATTTTTGCCTTGGAAAATGTAAAATAGGGATTGCCACCGTACGATTTACCATGCGGAATGGCAAAATAAGAATTATCGGAGCTGGATATTGGAGAGAGGGTAAAGAGCGATATGAACGAGAACACAATATATAGCGATGCGCCAAACGATATAGCGAAAATGCTTAGAAACGGAAAAAGAATCGATGATTTTCTTCCACCACCTGATAAATTAGTTAGGCGAGTACCAAAGGTCAAAGTAACAATTGCTTTGAATCAGCAGAGCTTAGAGTTTTTCAAAAAAGCTGCAAAGAAGAACAATGTAAAATATCAGACAATGATCAATGAACTGCTCGATAGGTATGCAGAGAAGTATTCCGATACCATTTAAGCTCTAACTTTTCGTTTTAGGTAATATGTTCGGTATAAAGAGGCGAGGTAAAAGCAGTCTCAATTGGAGTGGCTGCGAGATCGGGCAGTTCCAAGTCAAGATGTTTGAGGAC
>MWDY01000031.1 GCA_002070755.1 Spirochaetes bacterium ADurb.Bin110
GCAAGTAGTGCTTTTGCAAATATAAGAGGTGTGCCGTCAGCCCAGAATTTGGGGATTCGGTCAAGATATATGGCACAGCAGTGTTCTTTCTTCGCAATGTTTTTGAGATGGGCAAAGAGCTCTACCATATCGAAGTTAGTCTCATTCGAAAAGATTGGTGCAGCGTAGTCAGATACGCCATAGCCGAGCCATATTAGCATTGTGCTGGATAAAGCACCAAATCGCACCTTTTTCTTTCCAAGAGGGAAGAGAGCTGTATTCTGGCCTTTTTTGAAAACGATAATAAAAGGGGCAACTCCATGGGCTTTCCCAATGGTATTCTGCCAAGTAGAAAGCCAGGGTCGAGTTTGAAAAGCGTAGATGCATGGACTTTGTACAAGGCTATCCCAGATAGCTGCAGGTCTATCGATATCGTGGTATATCGAAACCTGTAGCTGTTCATTAATCATATTCCAAGCCTCAATAGAACTCCTAAGGTTAGTTCGCCGAGAAGTTTTGTGTTGCCTGGAACAGGAGAATAAATCTGTACTTTTTGGTCGACAAGAGTCTGGCTTGACGATACGCCAATTGGGTCGCGTAGTTCGAGCGCATCAAGGGCAAGGCTGCCAGTGGCTTTTGCAAAGAACTGCCAGGGGCTATGCCCTGTAATTGCTCGAGCTGAAATAGTAAATCTTTTTTCGAGCACAGCGTCATCTAGCCAGGTGAAAGCAACTTGTGGATCGACCCAAAGATCGTGCCAGGGATTGGCGGGGCTATTCGAGCCAGAAAGCCTAAATTCAAAGAAGGCCTCACATTCGAACTTACTAACAGAACCGTTCCAGTCGAGGCGCATGGCAAGATTGTTCTCGCCGTATTGGTAGCCGATTAGATTCAGTTCTGGAGCAATCTCCTTATAGCTTTTAGGATAGCTTGGTCTCCATTCGTACTCAAAACGAGTTTCTGGGAAATAGGTGTAACCGTAGGAACTTTGGATCTGATTCGCTGTAGTCGGAGTGCGCATATCTCCAGGCTCAAAGGTGTATTTTGTTGCGCCAGCTAGATGGAGGCCAAAAGTCCCCTTAGGTGTTTTTATTCTTCCGCCTAGGGCGAGTGCAATCTGCCAGGGATTGTTCGTCCATCCAAAAAGTCCCAACATCCCAAGGTCGTCGACAAAAGCCTGCGCATAGAGGTCATAAGCCCCTGGCTCTTTCCAAGTGACGAATAATCCTGCATTGTAGTTATCATCGTAGTTGGCATACCAAGGCCGACCTCCTGTGCCTCTGACATATTGGGTAAAGTATTGAGGCATAGGGCTTAGGAAATATTCCCAATCGAAAGCTCGGCCGGAATAAACCGAAGAGTCTTCAAAGCCTATCGTAAGCCTTCCAAAAGAAAGGCCAAAGACCTTGAAGTTTGCCCCTCGATCGGGAAAGCCGGTATAGGAGGGATCATCGGGCCAAGCCGGTGTATGCATTGCAGAATCGAGAGTAAGCGAGATGTATCGCGATTCGTAAAAGAATCGATCATCTCTATACACAAAGTCGAGCATCGGCGCTGCAATGCCATTCGCGTTGATAAAGAGCGAGTACGGCGAATCGACCACATCGAAATGGCGAAGTCTACCACCTTTTAAGCTAAATGAGCCACCAGAAATTCGGATACCAGCTTCCTTGATCAGGAAATTGAAATTCCCGAGGGCGCCTGTGGGACTATCGGCGAGCCAAGGGCCATAGACTTGGTCGCTGGTGAGATCAATGGCAGCGATAAGCCCAATATGAGGTTGCTCATACTGAAGGGATATTGAGGCATTTGGTGTTAGTCCTCGTGCTTCGATTTCTTCGCGATAGGTGCCCGCGCGGTAAGGCAATTCTGTAGCGAGAGTGAAGAGAAGGCCTTGCTCGGCAAGCTCGCTGGGCTGCTGGAATACGCTTTGGCTGGGCTGCTGTGCTGCTGCGCTTTGGCTGGGCTGTTGGGCAGACAGCGTAAAAATTCCCGAGAAGATAAGAAAAAATAGAATCGCAATTGCTGGCAAAAATAGTTTTTTCATCTATATTCCTACTATCCATTATTAAGTCTATAGCAATTCAACTGACCCGCTATGAAGCTTGTGGCTATTTGGCTTTGTTTGTATTCGGTAATGAATACCTGCTGGTATCAGTGAACAGTTCCGAATGCTATGGTACCTGAGAGCGCAATGTCAAGCTCGAAGGCCATCGAGTTATCGCTTCGGACAAGGCTCGGTGCGATATCGAAAGAGAACAAACCTGCAGACAGACGTAAAGGTAGACTTATTAAAAAGCTTTTCCAATGCGGCGCCGCAGGCGTTGTGCTGTTGTTATAGACTTGAGTCGTGATAAGGTTGGCATCGGTATTCATATCTAAAAACAAAAGGCGATAGCCAACACCGAGGCTGAGGGGATTCTTATTATTATTGCTTCCAATTGGGATAATGAGCTCACCATGGCTCTGCGCCCAAGTAACGCCAGGGCCATAGGGACTTGTGAGCGGCAATAGGATCGATCCTCCTAAGTAGCGCGGAAACCGGTATATAAAGCGAGCAAAATAATTGACATCTCCTATGCTGGGCCAGGCTTGGCTCGCATCGTAGTTGCCCCAGAGCCAATGAGTAGAACCAGCCTCCATATATATTGCAAAAGGTAAGGCTCTTACTCGACCTATCTGGCCGCTATAGCGCACACCTGCTATATAAGCAGAGATGGTAGGTGAACCAGTATCGCCGATGCCAACTAGATTCAAATCGATATCGTCTAGGCCCAGCTGACCAGCGATAGTAAGGCCACTAATTGGCTCCCAGCTCGCATCGAACACCATGGAGTTGTTGGTCTGTGCAACCGATGCCTGGTGGCGCGAGCCAATGGGGAAAAAATCGGTGAGCACAAAGTGGTTGTTGAGACGGGACATCATTGCATGGTCTGTTACACCTAAGGTTACCCAACCGAGATGACAGGAAAATCGGTTCATTGCCTCGACAATTATTGTTGGCGTGCCAGGTTGATCCTCAAAGCCATATCCGGCCTCTGGCGAGATATCATTTTTATCCCATGCTTGCACTGCCTGGATTGTGGACACGAGCCAGTCGAAAGCAAAGCAACCAAGTTTTCCTTGAGCTCGTAGCGCATCGTAATATGGTATCCGGCGCGATGGAAGAAAGCCGCCTTCGAGTATGCCGTTGTAATCGAGGCGGTCGCGTCCAAAGCCTATCTCGAATATTGGAGATTTCCAATATAGGACGGATCGCGCAACTATGTTGCCCTCCACATCAGGTGTTGTGCCATTTAGAGGCAGGTTATGCACAGGGAAATAGTCTCCTGCCCAGCTATGCCGCAGATCGATTTCTGCCGCGACACCAAGGCCCTGGGCATTGCATAACCATGGATCGAAGCCCTGTGCATCGAGGGCGCTCCCAGCTTCAATGCTCAGAACTGCAAAGGGCAATTGGCCAAAATAATTCCGTTGGATATCGATGCCATTGGAATATGCTACTGATGGGTACTGACTCACAGGAGGTTCGATGCGGACATTATCGCTTCTTAGGCTGTATTCGATATTTATACTAAGCACGATGCGCCATTGGAGCGATGTGGGCCTAGATTGAGTTTGCGCAAAAAGGAAATTTCTCCCAAAGAGCATCCTTGATCCCGAAAACAAAAATATAGAGAAAATAAAATATAGAAAGAATAGATTGGAATTTGCCGCGCGCATTTTGCATCGATGTTTCATGGTTTCATTCTCCTTTAATCGCGTTTAGCTAGATTGCCCTTTTGATCGTGCTTATCCGATCATTTTTCATCAAAGCCGCATGGCGTTGAGGCTCGCTCTTCTGCGC
>MWDY01000032.1 GCA_002070755.1 Spirochaetes bacterium ADurb.Bin110
TAGACTCGCTAAACTAAAGAAAAGCCAAGTCATCATCATCGATGAGATTGGCTATACACCTATCACGAGGGAAGAAGCAAACAGATTCTTCAGCTTCATCTCGGAGCTATATGAAAGATCCTCCCTAATTTTTACTACCAACAAGAGGATCGATGAATGGGCTCAAGGTAATGTGAGATCCTGTGCTCACTGCTGCATTACTTGATCGTATACTCGAAAACGCTCTCTGCTTCTCGTTGAGAGGCGAATCATACAGACTTAAAGATAAAACTATAAGAAAGGAGGAGAAAGAACCTGTCAAGGAATAAAAATCTGCTTACCGAAGCATGTAAAAATTACCTTGACATTAGCAGCCAACTTAAGCAGAATTATCTAAAAACTCTACGCAAGAGAGGTTGCGATAATGACTTATCGGGTTGAATTCTATCTTGTGGTAGCCCTAATTTTTATTGCAATCATCATTTTAATTACCTTGAGACTTAAAAAAGTAGCGAAAGGCTTAGAAGAAACCAAACTCGTAAACCAAACGCCTGAAGAAAAGTGCGAAGCTCAGGAACCAACCACAAAGAGCATTCCTAAGCCTATAAGTAATGATTTATTTAATTTAAAAACCAATGGAGAAGATGTTATCGGTGCTCCATCATTGATAGAACCATCAAGTGGTTCTTTATTAAAAATGGAGGAAATTCCTCAACAGCAGGATTCTTTGCTTCAAAAATCATCTCAAAAAATGCAAGACCAAAAAGCTTTTTCTAATGCAGAAGATAGTCTGATCTCATCTAAACACATAGGAATAGGAAAGAAAGTTTATCCAGAATCTCGTGGTGGGAAATATATAGGGACAGAAGGCAAGTCACCTCCTTCTCATATTGAGACTACATTCGAAAAAATGGATGAATGGGGCTGTTTCCTCAGCTATGTCTGTACAAGAAGACCCATGGAGTGGAGACTTGAAGTAGAAATTGAACCTAAGGATCAACATGTTCATATAGTGTCAGCATTGCAAGATGCTATTGAGCTTGAAACCACAAATGAGTCCACCTGTTATACGCTTCGAAGCATTTCTTCACCGCTTTGCATTGTACTTGAAAGAAATGGGATCGAAAAGCGATATAATCCGGCTACGCTTCATTTTCCAATACTATTCAGAATTGAAGCACAAAACAAAGCTGTACATTCATCGTCATTGTCAGAAGGTGAATATCTCGTGCTGACACCAGATTCTTGGCTTAGAAATGATTCTCTTGCTGGAACTGCAGCAATTTCGCCAGAACACACAAACATTCCACATATTATTGCACATTATTTTTATTTAAACGAAGACGGCGATCATTCAATTTCATTTTTTGACCATAGAGGTAAAGAAATCAATATCAACTCAAGGAGAAAGGGACAATTTGTACTTGAAGGAGACAAACTGGCACATGATAAAGAGAGTGGCATAGAGTATTATGCAAATTCTTTCCCTTTTTTGCGCTACCGCAAGAAATCTGTCGATGACATGGCAACTTTCGAGGGTACATTGGTATTTGGGATAAATGAAGGATCTACACCCAGTAGAGTAAGGTACAGCCAAAGATTCAATCGAGAGAATAGCGCTTTGTCGCGCATAAGCTTACAAAATGTTTTCAATGAGCATGAAGAAAGTGCTTCCGAGAAACCTCCTACTGGCAAGTATTATGTGCGGATTTATGATCATGAAGACATACTTTTAGAAAGCTTTGCCTTTTATTTCATCGCAAAGCATTTCGCGTTTGAAATTGAGAACAATAATATGTTACCTGAAACAGATGGACATAAACCTATCATCGTTAAATTTTACCATGAAGCAGATTGTAGCATTTTTCACGATACGAATCATGCAGGAATTTCGGTAATAAAGAACACTGAAGAAACAACGGTTTTCAAACTTGATCCTTCTTGTAGCAGAGAAAGGATGCTTTTTACAATTGAATTCAATGGGTATTCACTTCCTCTCCCCTTCTATATTCCAAAATTATGGTGGGCGATTCAACAAAACAGAGAATCAAATCAAATTTGGCAAGATTGTGCAGCTGAACTTTCAAGGAACGATTATTCAGCCTCTTCAGAGACAAAGGTTATTCTTTATGTACCTGAAATGCTCCACGATGTTGATATTTCTATAGGTTTCAATATAGAAAATAAAAAGTCATATAATAGACATACTTCCAAAAGCTCTATTGAAATAAATCTAAGGGATTTCGGAGATGATCCGTGCCTTTTAATACCTGGAGTCCACGATTTTAAATTATGGGTGAAAGAAAAGCAAAAACGTGTATCTGTTACCCTATGTAGGGCAACCGTTAAGCTGGCGTGTTGCGCTTGTAATTTTATCTCAATCAATGAAAATGAAATGATAAGCCATTATTTTGAGTATCACCTTCATAATGATTTAATTAATCTTTCTTATGATGAGCTTAGAATGTTGCAGACAGATCTTCCGGCTAGAATTTACCAATGCAACTATTGCGGATATTATGTTGCTGAAACAATAGAACAGCATGCCACAACAGAAATATGTCGGCATATTGAGGAATTTTGTCCCAATGTGAATCACAATTCATTAGAGCTCACAAATAAGTGCTTTAGAGTTGTAACCAACCCTGAAGAAATTAAACAAAATGTATTTAAAACACTTGAACTTCACCGCAAATGTAAGTATTGCAATGAAATAATTGATGAAGAAAATATATTTATTGATCACCTAATAAGCAAACATGGCAAGAAAATGGTGTATAAATTGCGCTAACCGAGGAGGAACATGCTATGGATTTTAGTGATATGGCGCAAAATATCGAAGAAAAATATAGAAACTATCTTAAAACGACATTCTATTTTCGAGATCCTGAGTTCAGGAATTCATTTGAGGAAAATCTTGTAAAAGGGTGTCTGTCCAAGGGCCCCTTTCTCGAAGCAATTCCTTCATTTGCGCAAGGTGATACGCCTAGAAATCTTTTAAAAAAACTTGGGTATAAAAATATTGATGACTCTTTTCTTTCATCGTTAGAAGGGGACAGATCTCTTTATAGCCATCAAGAAAAGGCATTCCGTCGCGCTTTATCGAATGAAAACTATGTAGTCGCGACAGGTACCGGAAGCGGAAAGACTGAAGCTTTTCTGTATCCAATTCTTTTTCATATCTATCAGGAGTTTCTTAACGGAAATCTAAAGAAAGGAATAAGAGCCATTATTCTGTATCCAATGAATGCGTTAGCAAACGATCAAAGGGATCGTCTTGGTAAGATCGCAAGTATTCTGGAAGAAAAGAAGTCTGCGTTTCGTTTTACGTTTGGTCAATTCATTGGAGAAACCCCCGAAGATGCAAATGATAGCACAAGAAACGCAAGAGACCATCTTAATCACAGACTCCCTGGAGAGTTGGTATTAAGATCTGAAATGAGAACTACTCCACCCCATATTCTTCTTACAAATTATTCAATGCTTGAGTACCTTCTTTTACGCCCAAATGACAGTCCCTTATTTGATAATGGCGCTTCGCGTTTCTTTAAATTCATAGTACTAGATGAAGTGCACCAGTATAATGGTTCTCGTGCGACTGAAATGGCGATGCTCCTTCGCAGGCTAAAGTTGAGGTTAAGAGATGGAGGTTGCACAGATCAATTACAATGCATAGCTACAAGCGCAACACTAAGTGATCCTAATGAATCAAATTTAAAAATATCACATTTCGTCACTGAATTGTTTGGGGAACCATTTCTTAAAGAAAATATCATTACCGCGGAAAAAAATAAACGGGCAGTATCGGAGTACACACTAGAACCTGAAGATTACCAGGTTTTGCAAAAAGCTTTATCTGAAAATGATCAGAAATCTATTGAAAAAATTCATACACTTTATATCGAAATCAAAGGGGATCAACCTGACTTAGTGGATATCCCAAGGTTGGCCGGAGCGATTCTCAAACGCGATAAGAAAGCATGTTCATTATTAATGATTTTAGAGCAATCGACCAAGACGATTGATGAGTTGGCGGAAAAGCTCTTTCCAGAAAAGCAATCTATTGAAAGGAAGTCCCTTATAAACCTGCTGGTACAATTACTCATAAAAGCAAGAGATCCTGAATCAGGGACTGCGCTTCTATCAGCGAGATACCATTTTTTTCTAAGATCTCTCGAGGGTGCTTTTATTTCTTATTATCCTCAAAAACGCATTTTTATTGATAGGAAAATCACTGATAGGAATGGAATGGTTTTTGAGGTTGCCTTATGCAGAGAATGTGGCCAGCATTATATCATAGGGAAAATTAAGAACGGGCATTTAGTGGAAGCAGTACAGGATCCAAGCCAGACAGAGTTCGGCATTTCGTATTTTCGCCCCCTCGAGAATGCAGGCTCTTATGTAGAGGAAGATGAATCAGAAAAGCAAGATACTCAAAAAAAATACTCTCTCTGTCTCATTTGTGGGGCGATTGCTCAGGAGAAAAATGGCGATCTTAAATGCGGTCACAATAAAAGCATTACTGTAGTTAAAGAAGATAGTTCAAATGAAAATGGAAACAAACAAATAAGCCGATGCGGATTTTGCGGTTTTACTGGAGGAAACAGAGATCCAGTGCGATCAATTGTTTATGGTACCGATGGGCCAAATGTAGTCATTGCAACTTCATTGTTCCAACTTCTCTCTGAAGGTAAGAGAAAAATTCTTGCATTTGCAGACAATCGACAGGAAGCTGCCTATTTTGCATGGTATCTTGAGGATTCCTATCAGGAAATTGCTCGAAGAAATGCAATGAATAAAATTTTATGCGGTATAGAGCAGTATCCTTCTGATGGTTTAAGTCTGATTTCTCTTTTTGACCTAGCATACAAGAGGTCAAAGAATTATTTTCAAGATCAACAATCTTCTGACGAATCGACAATTAAAAAAAATATACAGATTGCCTTCTATCGAGAGCTTATGACAAATGAAAAGCGCATATCTCTAGAAGGAGTTGGGTTACTCCAATGGAAAATTAAGTTGCCTGAAGGGCTTGTCGTCCCAATACTAATGCTTAATCCACCATGGTCACTTGATGATACTCAAGCAAGAAACCTAATTGCATATCTCTTAGATACACTACGAAGTGATAAAGCTATTGAGATTAATTCTTTGCCGGATGCCCCAATTAATTTTGATGATCTTTCTATAAAAGGGACTCAATTAAATATAAAAATAGGAGAGATACTTGGAAATCGGAATATGCGCTCTTGGGATGGTAAGCGAGGAGGTAGAGCGAAATATCTAAGCAGAATTCTTATAAAAAAAGGAATCCGAGAAGAAGATGCTCTCGAGAAGGCTGTTCAATGTCTTAGACAGATTTGGGACAATATTCGTGAATATGATGAAAACGCAAGTTTAAACGATAGGATCTTTTATCCCATCAACGACGCTCGGAGGCTCAATCCAAATTGGTATAGAGCTTTCCCTATACATAAAGAGTCTCATATATTTGTATGCAATATTTGTGGTAGGGTTCATGCATCTAGCTTGTTCGGGATATGCAGTTCACCGCACTGCAATGGTGACCTTGAACTCATTGATGCAGTAACCTTGGAGCGTAATCACTACAGACAACTATACCAGTCTGAGATGATTCCAAAAATGAGGGTTGAAGAGCATACCGCCCAACTTGATCATGACGTAGCCAGATTCTTCCAGCATGAGTTCGGGAAAGGAAAAATTGATGTGCTTAGCTGCTCAACTACTTTTGAGCTCGGTGTCGACCTTGGTGATCTGGACAATGTCTTCCTAAGGAATATACCTCCTGAGGCTTTCAATTATGCGCAGCGCGTAGGCCGATGTGGAAGAAGACCTGGGAATCCTGGTTTTGCGATTTCTTATTGCAGGCGTGCATCTCATGACCTTTTTTATTTCTTGAATCCTGAACGCATGATAAATGGTAAAATCAAAGCACCTTCAATTTCTCTTCAAAATGAAAAGATTCTTGTTAGGCATATGACCGCATATGCACTTACCAAGTTCTTCTATCGGTTTCCTGACAGATTCCGATCAGTAAATGAATTCATTATTGATTTCGATAATCCAAAAGCAACCAGTGATTTCAACACATTTATCATCGACAACATAACAAGAATGACACAGGATCTTATGAAGATTATCCCTATAGAAATGCATACACAAATGGGACTACATAATGAAAACTGGGTTAAAGTCATATCTGGTATTGGAGAAGAAAATCAGAACGAAAGCAGGCTGTATCTAGCGGAAGTAGAAGTTTCCAGCGATTTTAAATCTGCCTGCTTGTTTGAAGAACAGGCAACAAAGGATAAAAGATATAAACTTGCTCAATGGGCTAATGATCGAAAGAGGACTATTGCTGACGAAGATGTACTTTCATTCTTATCACGCAAAGCAGTAATACCCAAATATGGTTTTCCTGTAGATGTTGTAGAGCTTGATACGAATAGAATTCGTACTGGACAAGAGTCTTCGAAAGTAACATTGCAAAGAGATCTGTCAATGGCAATCTCTGAATTTGCTCCTTCCAGTTCTATTATTGCCAATAAGAAAGAATGGACGTCTTTCGGAATAAAAAGAGTGCCAGAGAAAGAGTTGCAGAAAGTACACTATAAATATTGCGAAAAACATAATGCATTTATGACCTGGAATCCAGGAGAACAGGAACCGGAGCTGCCATGTAAAGATAATGGCAAGAAATTTGATTATATAATCCCACAGTTTGGCTTTACTACCAGTATAGATCCACCCAAGAATCCAACCGGAAGGGTTGAAAAGGTATTTTCTACAAGACCCCACTTTGTTGGGATACTCGGGAACGATATCGCATCATTCCTCACACCAAAAGATGACCCGATTATTGAGATAACAAAATCCATAAGAGGTAAACTTGTTGTTCTGTGTGAAGGAAAGAAAGGTGCTGGATTCTATATCTGTGAACAGTGCGGAGCAGGATTTAGAGAAAGACCGTCAGTTTTTCATAAACCGCACAATACAAGTATGAAGCAGCCTTGCACGGGACAACTTGAATGGGTATATCTTGGGCATGAATTTGTGACAGATATTGTTCAGATTAAAATTAAAAAATTATTAGGAGTTATTAGCGATCGATTATGGTTTGCATATTCTCTTGGATATGCGCTTCTTGCGGGTACGGCTCAGGTTCTGGAAATACCGGAAAATGATATAAACATAACTGTGGGAAGGCTCACTGAAACTGAAGAAATTTCTATTATTATGTACGATGACGTGCCAGGGGGTGCCGGCTTAGTATCGCAGATAGAAAAGCCTGAAACATTCAAGAAATGTCTGGAGGCTTCGCTTGAGAGAGTAAACGGTAGCTGTGGATGCGGCGAAGATACAAGCTGCTATGGCTGCTTACGCAACTATAGAAATCAATTTGCACATCCAAATTTAAAGAGAGGGGATGTGCGGTACTTCCTTACTGAATTGCTATCTAGGATATGAGAAATGATTTCAGAGAAGATCATTCATCAACTTCTGAAGCCTTAATCTGTATTACAATTACGAAAATGTCAAAATTAAAATCCAGCATACTCAGTCGAAAAGTGTATAATCGAGTTCGCAATTTGGTAATTGAAAAAGGTCATTGGAAGCTCAAAAATGTGGTTTGTACCACAAACACAAAGGAGACAACCAATAACCACTACCAAGGATAGCACGTTCTTTGAAAACAAGGTATTGGATTTTATTGCCAAAGCCAGATCCACTGTATGCAATGATACAATGGCTAAGCGAGCAACTTATGGAAATCGATGTATCTGTATCCAAGAAGGTGAATGCGGAGAAAGGAGTACACAGCAGCGAACGAACTACGTATCGCTGTGGGACACGATTACGACGTTTTGATACGAGGCTTGGCACGATGTATCTCTTGATCCCGAAACTCAGGGAAGGAAGGTATATACCCTTCTTTGTGACGGAAAAGAAGCGAAGCGAAGAGGCATTGATTGAAGTAGTGCAAGAAGCCTTTTGTGAATGGGATTTCGACATGGAAGATCGATAGGCTTGCAAAGAGTTTAGGGATAGAGAATATCAGTGCGTCTCAAGTGAGTGAGCTCATTAAGGGTCTTGACGAGATGGTAAAGGAGTTTCGAACTTGACCGCTAGAGTAAGAGCATCCTGTTGTATAGATTGATGCTCTATATGAGAAGATACGGGATAAAGGACGATCGAAGCATATGGCGATCATGGTGGTAAAAGGGATTACGCTTGCTGGTATGCCACAAATTCTTTCAGTAGAGGTTGTTGAAGAGGAGACTGAAGAAAACTATCCAGCACTTTTTGCCTCCCTAAAGATACGAGGGCTCAAGAAGGTTTGGTTGTGTGTATCAGATACCCATAAAGGCTTGCAGGCTGCGATCCAGAAAGAATTTCCTGGAGCAAGCTGGCAACGGTGTAAGGTCTACTTTATGCGCAATATCTTAGCCCGAGTATCGCAGAAGGATAAGGTAGCATTCGGCCAAAAGCTTAAAGCAATTTGGTTACAGCCAGATAGAGACTCTACCATTCGGTATGTACATGAGATTATCGAGGAGTATGCAGCACGATATCCTGAAGCAATTCGTGTCCTGGAGGAAGGCTTAGAGGATTCATTGCAATTCTATGCATTTGGAGAACTTGATGCACGGAAGATATCATCGACAAATAGCATTGAGCGACTGAATGCTGAGATTCGGAGGCGCTAAAAGGTAGTGGGGATATTTCCAAGCGTCGATTCATATCTGCGACTCTTATGTTCGTACCTCATGGAATACGAAGAGGATTGGCAGACAGGACGGTGTTATATTTCAGAGGCTTCGCTTGCAAAGCAGCAAACTTTGCTATATCAAGTAACATAAGGGAAGGGAAGCTCCTATGACTGCTTTGAAACCAAATTGCGAACATAACTTGACACGATCGTATGGAGGCCTATTAAATGACAATTCAAAGGTATTCTGTAAATCAATATCCTATTCAGACAATCATCAGCTGGATTCAATCTAATGAAATTGCTATTCCTGAGATTCAGCGACCCTTCAAATGGGATGCAACAAAGGTTAGAGATTTTATTGATTCATTGTATTATGGCTATCCTGTAGGATATTTTATCATTTGGCGCAATCCAAATGTTCGCCTTAAGGATGGCACAATCTCTATTGGCAAACGTATCCTGATAGATGGCCAGCAAAGAGTTACTGCAATTATGGCATCACTTTTATCTACTGAGATTGTTAATAGCGAATATATCAAGAAAAAAATCACTATTGCTTTTAATCCAGTAAGAAAGGAATTTGCCGTTTCTGATGCTGCAATAAAGAAAGATAAGAAGTGGATCTCGGATATATCTGATGTATTCCATCCTGACTTTTCTCTTCTTGACTTTATTGAAAGATATTGTGATCAGAATGAAGAGCTTGACAAAAATGCTGTTTTCAAGAGCGTTGAATTATTAAAAGGTATTGTAAATAATAGTATTGGCCTCATTGAACTCAATTCCGATTTGGATATAGATACTGTCACAGAGATATTTATTCGAATAAATTCCCAAGGCGTTGTTTTAAGCCAAGCTGATTTTGTTATGTCTAAGATAGCAGCAAATGAGAGCTATAGCGGGAATTTATTGCGAAAGGCTATTGACTACTTTTGTCATCTAGCAGTTGAACCATCATTTTACAGGCAGCTCAAAGAAATAGATAAAGAATTTGCTCAAACAGAATATTTTCAAAAGATGTCTTGGTTAAAAGATGAAATTGATGATTTGTATGATCCGTCATATACAGATGTTCTTAGAGTTGCATTTACTTATAAATTCAAGCGGGGCAGACTTCAAGATCTTGTTGCCCTTTTGTCCGGAAGAAATTTCGAGACAAAACAATATGAAGAAACTATAGCAGAAGAATCCTTTTATCAATTATCAGAAGGAATTAAAGCCTATATAAATGAGAATAACTTTAAGAAATTTGTCATGATTATACGCTCCGCTGGATTCACTACCTCTTCCCTCATTCGATCTCAGAATGCACTAAACTTTTCATATATCTTGTATCTTTCTCTTAGAGAATCTGGAGTATCACAGGCAGAAATTGAATCTCTTGTACGCAAATGGTTTGTTTTATCAGTACTTACCAGCCGCTATTCAGGCTCGCCAGAATCGGTATTTGATTACGATATTAAGCATATAAATAATGATGGTGCTAAAAAATATATTGATGACATAATTGCTGCGCAACTTCCTGAAAATTATTGGGAAATAGCCCTTCCTCTACAAATGGATACCTCTGTTACGAGTAGCCCTTTGTTTAATGTTTTTCTTGCCGCTCAGATTAAGAATAATGATAAAGGATTTCTTTCAAGAGATGTTGCAGTCAAAGATCTCGTCGAATTGAAAGGTGATTCCCATCATATTTTTCCTAAAGAGTATTTAAAAAAACAAGGATTCAATCGTTCAATATATAATCAAATAGCTAACTACGCTATGGCCCAAAGTGAAATAAATATTGCTATAGGCGCTTCTGCCCCTTCTATATATCTTAATGATGTTTTAGAACAGTGTAGGGGAGGACAGTTGAAATATGGAGGCATACAATCAGAGGAAGATCTAATGAAAAATATGCAGATTCATTGTATCCCATTGGAGATATTTCAGATGACCGCTAGCGACTACAATGATTTTTTAGAAATTAGGCGTAAATTGATGTCCAGAAAAATAAGGGATTATTTCTTATCTTTATGAGCTTCTTTTAAAAGTCCAAGAATATTCTGACATGAATTGTAGGAATAAGAAATAGAGACAGGATTTTGCAGGATAAACCATGAAGTCAGGATTAACAGGTACAAAAAAGTAAGAAAAAGGGCATTAAGTGAGCTTTTTGCGAGGTAAAAGCTTATAGCTCTATTCGATGGGTCATGAGAGTTATGGCTTAAGATATTCGTCTTTAGATGAGGCTAGGTAGAATAAACTGCTCAAGAATCTTGATTGCGGCAAGGCAGATTACTCCACACATGAGTTCAAAACTCACCTTCTTACCTCCCACGCACCAGTAGCTTCTCCGGTAAGAGCCAATCCTTAAGATGCGAATTCGCTCGCTCTACAACTGAGCGCTTCTTATAGTGTTCCTTGGTTACTACATCAAAAGCCTCTCGTGAAGGCTTTCTTCTTGGATTCTGATCGATGATTGGAGTCCTACCTCTATCCTGCACAAACTGAAAGATACTCTTCGCATCATAGGCGCTGTCCATAAG
>MWDY01000033.1 GCA_002070755.1 Spirochaetes bacterium ADurb.Bin110
AAGTATCAAGAGTATCTCGCCAACAGTGATAGCAGAGTCGGCAACATTGAAGGTCGCAAATCGTTCCATTCCAAGGAAACCATACATATTCACCGAAATAAAATCTACGACTCCACCAGGTCGCACAATTCGATCGATCAGATTCCCTATTCCTCCCCCCGCTATTAGACCTATCGAATATCTAAGTATTGGTGAAAGATTTTCCGATTTGAAATAATAGAAAAGCAGTGCAATAAGCACAACAATAGGCAACAAAATGAAAAACAAGAATCTGAGCAGCGGGGGAGAAAGAGCACCAATAGAAAAGGCTGCTCCCGTGTTCCGAGTATGCACGATCCACACAAAGTCTCCAAAAATCCGTGCAAAAATCCTTCCTTCGGGGATATACTTTACAACCAGCGCCTTCGTAATCTGATCTACAACAATTATAATCCCAGAAAGCAAAAGAGGAGCTAGAGGCAGCTTTTTCTTCATCTCACAATCCGGTGGGTATATCGAGGAATATCGTATCGAGACCCAACTCTGTGTGAGCTTTTTCCGCTATGGCTTTTACGCCCCAGATCTCTGTGGCATAGTGTCCTGCGGCTATGAAGTTTATGCCACCCTCTATCAGGTAATGATAGATGGAATGCGAAGGTTCACCGGTTATGTAAAGATCGATACCTTCCGTTATGGCTTCGAGAGACTCGAATGGAGCTCCACCGGATACAATGGCAACAGTTTTGATCTCTTTTGGTCCCGCAGCTATTACGGACTTCGCGGCTGAGCCATCGGGAAGAATCTTAGCTATGATTTGATCCAGTTTCGTTGGCTTTGGTAGAACACCAGACCATCCGATACTAATGCCATGATATATTCCAAAAGCTTTCCTCTCTTTAAGCCCAAGCAGATTTGCGAGCTGGGCATTATTCCCCACATCAGGATGTCTATCGAGGGGAAGGTGACATGCATAGAGAGCCATATCGGAATCAAAAAGCATCTTAAGCCTTTCCCTAAGGCTGCCTACTAAAGGTTCGGGCTTTCCCCAGAACAGGCCGTGATGGACAAATAAAAGATCGGCATTCATACTGCGAGCTCTTTTAATGCTTTCAGCGCAGGCATCGACAGCAACTGCAATTTTCTGTATAGGTTTTGAAGAGCTGCAGGCAACCTGAATACCATTGAGGGAATCGTCAATCTGTCTAAGTTGATCGATTTCAAGAAAGGATCGAGCCCAAGTGTCGAATTCAGCAAGTATCATGGAACTAGTATAGAAAAAAAGAACCCTTCATGGAAGGAGGCAGACCATGAAGGGTTCAAAAGCTATATAATGTCGTTTCGCCACCGACACTCGTTTATTGCTTTCAATTTGAATATATCACATTCTCATAATTGCGTCAATATATTGGGATTACATTTAATATGAAAAATTATGAAAATTTTACCAAATAATGTTAAATTCCATCATAGTTCACATAATATGCCATAATATGCGTTTTTATGCAATAGATAGAAAGCCAATCTGTTTTGACAGCGATGTCTTTAAGCCCCATTTCTCTGGAACATTATTTTGTACTATAATCTAGCATAAATATGGATATGCGGAGATAAAATGATCTACTGGAATGCCGATCTAGCTGCGAAAATAAGATGCAGTTCGGAAGATATGAAGATCTTGCCTTCTTATATTGATTACCTGGTAGACTCGGCTAACAAGATTGCTC
This sequence comes from Spirochaetes bacterium ADurb.Bin110, assembly GCA_002070755.1. Next base: position 1,704 of record MWDY01000033.1, read on the forward strand.
AAGGCGGTATACAGCCTACTTCAGGGCAATTCTCTTCAGAAAAAGATGACTTTTTTAGATTTGGCCTTCTTTTAGTAAGCGAAGGGTTATCAGGCGAAATATTGGAGGAGATTCTCACGGTGCTTCTATATGTCAGCAAGGCTGAAGGCATCGAATTTCTAAAACAATGTATTGCTGCCGAAGCTATTCTTTCCATAGCAAATGGCGAGGATGAGGAAATAATGCTCCGCAAGCTTCTTCCGTACTGTGGCATAGATGCGGCTCTAGATGCTATAGCACAAAGGAAATCAGAACATGCTGATTGAACGCCTCGCTAAGATGTATGTCCAATGGGGAGAGCCCAGACAGTCGAGTGAGTCTGGGAAAAAAAGGAATCAACAAATACAAGCGATTCGCGAATTTCTAGAAATCATCCAGGAAACAAGCGAAAATCGCAAGGAGCTCTTTGCAGTATCTCAACAATCTCGGAGAAAGGCAACCAAGCTTTCCTATCTCCTCCTTGCAAGCGACACCGAGCCTGAAGCAATCCGCGATTCTTTCTTGCGCTCAGGCCTCCTATTCAAGGAACAGCACAATAACAAGCCTGAGGTACTAATGTGGTTAGCTGGCGCAGAAGCATGCGCTCGAGGCATTCATCCTTATGTTGTATTCCTTATCATGTCAGCATATTGCGGACTTGAAACAGCAAACTCGGAATTTTTATGGCTCCAAGAGAAATCAAAGCTCCAAGACACTAAGCTTACAGAATATATCGTTCCTGGAGATCTCACCGACAACATTGAAGAGGCCCTCAGCGAACCTGTAAGATTTCAACGCACTATCCGAATAGCAGGCATGCCTTTGGCAGCATCAGCCTTTGCTGGATGCTCTCTATATTATATTGAACAGATTCTCGCTCTTGTTGGGCCCATTGGTTCCTTCATTCTCACAGAGATGATAGCCGCGGCGCGCAAAAGACTTATCTCTGATGAAATATGTACCGCTCAGCAAGCTTTCCTCGACCTTTATTCGCGTCAAGAATCCGAAAGTTCAGCTATGGATAAAGAGCTGATGACAGGAATGGAAGCCTTTGAAGAATCGAGTCAGCCCGATCCAGACCTAATCCGTACAACAACCGATATCATTATGTCTGCCGAAGCGAAAGCTCTAAAGGCGACGCTGTCTTCCATGAGCGATAACGAAATCGCCTCCCTGTTGCAATGTCTCGAGCCTATAGCCCATGAACGGCTTCTAAGCTTGATTTCTCAAGGGCGACAGAGGCGCATATTGACCGTGATTCGGCAAACGGATAATGTGACTGGCGAAAGAATGCTCCGCGATGCACAGCTTTTTGCACAAAAATTGCTTTCGTCCTATGCTCCGCGAAATCTCAGGCCAGGAGAAACTCTCAAAATTCCAGAGCTATTGAGAAATCTTATTTCTTCATTGCTCAGAAGAGAATAGAAGATAGACCACCTTGGAGCATAAGATTGGTATTCACTTCTGCAAAAGTTTATTAGCTCGTTCGGTTGCTTTAACCACGGCTTTGATCAATGTCACTCGAAGCCCGCCATCTTCAAGCTCCATCAGGCCGTCAATAGTAGATCCTGCTGGTGTGGTAACCTGGTCTTTGAGCTTAGCTGGATGTTCTCCTGTGACAAGCACTGTCTTAGCCGCGCCGAGCACAGTCTGTGCTGCTAGTTCAATGGAGACCTCGCGCGGCAAGCCCATCTTTACCCCGCCATCTGTTAGCGCCTCAATTATTAGGTAAACATAGGCGGGCCCAGAACCTGAAAGACCTGTCACCGCATCCATGTACTGCTCATCTAAAACGAGAGCACGCCCAACCGATTCGAAAAGCTGCTTGACTATCTGGATTTTCGATTCTTCTGTAAAGCGCGCTGGTGCCAGCGCAGTCATGCCTTCGCCAACGAGCACCCCAAGATTTGGCATTGTACGTATGAGTGAAACTTTTCGAGCAAGCTTTGTCTGCATCGAGTCCAGCGTGACGCCTGCAACAGTCGAAACGACAACGCTCTCATCGGAAATGACATCAGCGATTTCTTGAAGCACTTCGAAGATAGTCCTTGGCTTGACGGCTATTAGAATGATCTCGGACTGCCTTGCTACTTCGCGGTTCCGAAGCACCGCTGTCACATTATATTTATCCTCCAAATTTTTCCTGTGTTGTTCGGTCCGCACAGAAAGAATCACATCGGAAGGAGTCAAAAGCCCTTTTGACAAAGAACCAGCGAGAATCGCTTCCCCGATTTTACCAGCACCAATTATTCCAAGCTTGTATTGCATGCTTCCTCCGTTCAGCCACGTAAGGCCAACTCCAGGACCACAGCGCTGTCAGTTTTTTCGTCGCGGTATTTTACAATACAAGGCGCCGCAAGTGAAATGCCCAAACTCTCTGCATAAGAACCTCGAGCGGGCCGAGTACCTGGAACGACAACTGCATTCTCCGGTATTTCGCCAAAGACTTCTTCCCCTCTCACCAAATCGAAAATCCTTGTGCCCTTGGTGATGATTACGCCTGGAGCGATCACTGCCCTTTTCTTGACCTGAATACCCTCAAAAATCCCACACATCCCACCGATAAATACTTCGTCTTCGATAATCACGGGATTTGCCTGCGGAGGCTCAAGCACACCGCCGATCTGCGCTCCTGCCGATAGATGTACCTTCTTGCCTATGTGCGCACAAGAGCCAACCAACACGTGGCTATCCACCATTGTGTCCTGATCTACAAAGGCTCCTACATTGATATACGAAGGCGGCATTATCACCACTCCACGAGCGATAAAGGCGCCGCGCCGCACCGAAGTTCCTCCAGGTACAATCCGCACGCCATCGGAAAGAGTAAAATGCCGAGGCGAAAAAGCCGGTCTATCAAAAAAACCATCGGATGGCCATGACCATTCAACCATGCCGCCTGCTCGAAAGCCAGAGAGGATGGCTTCTTTAACCCAGGCATTTACTTTCCAAGAGCCATCCGAAAGCCTGTCCACGACTCTTATGCTGCCATTTTCCAATAATTCAAGAAATAGAGCCCACTGTTCCTTATCAAAGTGACCTTGCTCAGAAAAAATCGCTTGGAGAGTCTGGGCAATCTTATCCACTTGTGCACCAGAAGTTATATCATCGCCCAT
>MWDY01000034.1 GCA_002070755.1 Spirochaetes bacterium ADurb.Bin110
CAAGAAGTATTGAGAATGCGTTTTGGACTCGATGAGGGGTATTCATTGACATTGGAAGAGGTTGGCTTGTATTTTAATGTCACTCGTGAGCGCATTCGGCAGATCGAGGCAAAAGCTCTCAAGAAATTGCGACAATTCAAACGAAGTCAGAAGCTTCGTGACTATATAGATCATTGATAGAGGTGACCCATGCCCATGAGAATGGATGACTTATTTGAGACTCTCAGGAAATATCAAGAGCTGCTCAGCGATCGTGTAGAATTAGAAAAGCAGCTAGAGGCTATGCCTAAAACCATTGAGATACAGAATCAGATGCTTTCGAGAGAGAAAAAATCTTTGGTTGATGTAAAGGAACAATTTACAACGACAGAAACAAACCTCAAGCAGCTTCGTCAGGCACTTGCTGAAGCAGAAATGAAGCGCGAAAAAGCTGAAAGACAGATGGACGGCATCCAGACTCAGCGCGAATATGATGCTGTAAACAAAGAAATTCGTGAAGCTTCAGAAAAAGAACAGGATCTTCGACACCGAATCCAAGAAGAAGAGCGTCGTTTTGCCGAGATCGATGATAAGTTGCATCGTATAGAGCTCTCTGTTTCCGCTCTTGAATCCGAAATCGAGCAAAAACGAACAGAAATAGAGCAAAATAGCAAGAAGATTATCGAACAAATCGAACAACTTAGGACAGAGGAAAATGGCCTGACTCAAGAACTCGAAGATGATTTGAAGTTCAAATTCGAACGCATTATACGAAGCAAATCAGGCATGGGCATTGTACCGATCCATGGTGTCGTATGTACCGGTTGCCATATGATTTTGCCTGCAAATTTCGTGAATGAAGTCCGCCAAGCTGATAAGATAGTTTTTTGCCCATATTGTTCCCGAATTCTTTACTATGAAGAGACAGAGATTGAAGGATCGATCGAAGAGATACTCACTGGTTCACTTGTGGACTTAGGAGACGAAGATAGCGAAGAGACAGAAGATACTGAGTCGGAGGATGAATCCGAAGACACCTCAAATTCATTAAAAAAAGGATCTTCTAGAAAAAGGAAAAATCAAAGTGAACCGCTTATTGACAATGATTTTCTTATCGATAATATGGAAGAATGATTATATTTTAGGCGGGCCAGGTTGCCGCAGGCATTACCTGAGGAAAGTCCGGGCTCGGAAGGGTTCGATGCCGGATAACGTCCGGGGCAGGAAAGGCCTTCAGTGCCGAATATTCGGGGCTTAAGGCTTTCTCTTGTACAGAAAGTGCCACAGAAAATATACCGCTGCGCTCATAGGCAGTAAGGGTGAAAAGGCGAGGTAAGAGCTCACCGCATTCCTGGTGACAGGGATGGCATGGCAAACCTCATCGCGAGCAAGGTCAAACAGCGATGGATAACCCATCCAAGTCGCTATAGGCGGCAGAATCGCGGGTAGACCGCTAGAATGTACCAGCAATGATACATCAAGAGAGATGGCAACCATACTGAGAGTGTGAAATTCGCTCAAGGCATACAGAACCCGGCTTACAGGCCCGCCTTTTTTTGGTATATTATTTTTCGATGTTCGATAGATTTTTTAGAGGAAAAGCTCCTCGAACAAGAAAAAAAAATCCTTGGCTTTTCATAGCAATAGTACTGATTGGCATAGGTGTCTTCCTGGGTTTTTATTTTGCAATTAGCGGCAAAGATACAAAAAATAGCATATCTCGATCAGCTTTGGCAAAAACCTGGAATTCTGGAGATAATATTGAAAAGACTTTATCTGAAGCACAGAAGGCTATAGAAAGCTATCCCTTCGACGAATATTACCTTAGTATTTGCGGTATAGCATATTATTATTCCGCTCTCAACGCTCAGGAAGAGGAGACTCGACAACAAGAGTTGGAGAAAGCGGTTATTGCTCTTAGAAAAGCCCTTGCCGTGGGGCTGCCTTCAAGGATGAAGGGACAAGTCTATTATATACTTGCAAAGGCTTATTATCAGAAAGGTGAACCATGGTTCGATCTTGCCGAGCGCTATTTTCTGCTTGCAAAAGAAACCGGAAGCAAAGAGAAAGACATTCCACAATACTTAGCCATCGTATATGCAGGCAGAAAAGACTATAATCGAGCTGTTTCTTGGTTTGAACTAGCGCTTGAGAATAGCACATCTGACGCCCTCTTATTGTCAGCTGCAATAAGTTACATGAATACAGACCAGAAAGAGAAGGCAAGGGACTTGCTCTTGCGCCTAGAGAGTTCGGCATCTGATGCAAAGATAAGACTCAAAGCAGCATTATTGCTGGCTCAGGACAACTTCGATTCTGGCGATATGCAATCCGCACTGGATAGATATCAGAAAGTACTAAAGGAAGATCCGGTCAATGTGGACGCATGGTATGGTCTTGGCCTTATATATGCAAAGTTGAACGATCAGCTTGGTGCCAGAGCAGCTTTTAGAAAGGTCGTACAAATCGACCCCAATCATGCGGATGCAAGAAAACGATTGGCTGAAAAATTATAGGAAGAGGAGAAAAGCAGTGGGTATCCTTGACATGTTCAGCCCTGATATTGGCATCGATCTCGGGACATGCAATACATTGATCTATGTGAATGGCAAAGGAATTGTGCTCGACGAGCCATCTGTAGTAGCAGTGGAGAGGGGAACAAACCGTATTGTAGCAGTTGGAACTGAGGCCAAAAGCATGCTTTCGAGAACGCCGACCGATATCATTGCAAAGCGGCCGCTACGGGATGGTGTAATTGCCGATCCTGATATGACTGAGAAGATGATCAAGTATTTTATTCAAAGAGTATTTCCTAAGAATCTCTTTTTCAAACCAAGGATAGTAATTGGTGTTCCAACATGCATCACAAAGGTAGAGGAAAACGCTGTCATAGACTCTACTTACAAAGCTGGTGCTAGAATGGTGAAAGTAATAGCAGAATCGCTTGCTGCAGCAATAGGCGCAGGCATTCCTATAACAGAGCCCGCTGGCCATATGATTTGCGATATAGGTGGTGGCACTACTGAAATCTCAGTAATCTCATTGAAAGGCATGGTAGTAACGAATGCTATTAGAGTTGGTGGCGATGAATTCGACGAAGCTATCGCTAAACATATTCGAAGTATCCATAACCTGATAATAGGTGAGCAAACCGCTGAGAGGCTTAAAATTGAAATTGGAAACGCCAGTCCAGAAAGAACAATAGAAAAAACCGAGATAAAAGGTACAGATGCCATCACGGGGCTTCCTCGCCGCTTCGAAGTAGATTCTGTAGAAATACGAGAAGCGCTAATGGATTCAGTAAACCTAATAGTTGAAGAAATAAAGAAGATGCTTGGAAAAACCCCACCGGAGCTAGCAGCTGATATTGTAGAACGCGGTATCGTTCTTTCGGGAGGAGGAGCTCTTCTCAAAGGACTGCCAAAATTGATAGCAAAGGAGACTGGTGTTCCCGTAATTCTCTCAGAGCATCCTCTTGAATGCGTGGCAATTGGCGCTGGTAAGTATTTTGAGATTATACAAAAGAATATCGGTAGCAGCAGTGTTTACGAGAGTCTAAATCTCTGATATTGGCAGGTTAGGCATGAAGATTGGCAGCCAACAAACCCATGGACCTGCTAAAGCAATGCACAAGAAAGCTGGCATCTGTATGGTGCTGTCAATTATTGTGCTATTTATATCAACAAAGACGATAGTCAAAGTTCCTGGTTTTTTCAAGGGTTATATAATTGGAGGAATTCAGAAAAGTCTATCTGCAATTGGCTCATTCTTTACTGGAACTGTCGGTGCAGTATCTGAGCTTCGAAACATTGAGAAAGAGTATGAAGCATTGCTGGAAAAGACCCGGGATTATGAGCTAAAAGTACGGGATTACACTGCACTGAGAGAAGAAAACCAACGACTCAAAGAGCTTTTAGGTCTTAGTACATTGCCAGATGCAAAAAAAATAGCTGCTCATGTCATAGCTAGAGATCCTACTAATATGTATTCCTCATTAGTAATCGATAAGGGATATATAAATGGTATAAGGAAATATATGCCTGTTGTTGCCTACCAAAATGGTGTCGAAGGTTTGGTTGGTAAGATAATCGAAGTCAAAGCTTCGACAAGCATACTCCAACCTTTCTATGATCAGCGTTTCTTCGCAGCTGCAAGGTTAGCAAAAACCCGCGCTGAAGGAATGCTGAATGGCCAGGGCTTTAGGGATGTCCCACTTAATCTGCTATATATTCCCAAGACCGAAATAGAGCAGCTTAAACAAGGAGATATCGTAGTTACCAGCGGCTTGGACGAGATTTTCCCCTCAGAGATTATTATAGGACGGGTAGAGGATTGGCGACTCAATGAATTCTCCAGCTCATTAGTCATTAGTGTGCAACCTGCAGTTGATCTCAGCAAAATAGAGTATGTGTTCGCAATAGATTTTCAGGCTCTATCCACTCCTGATAAAAAGGCGATTCAATGAAAAGCGTCTTAATATCAAGCTTTGTTGCGACGCTCATGCTTTTTATACAATCAACATGGCTATCGCGCGGCATAATCATGGGTATTATTCCCAATCTAGCTCTTGATGTGCTTCTCTTTTCCTCTTTTATCAACAAAGAAGGGCAGGGTATCATTGCTTCATTCTTGGTGGGGATTATAGCAGATATTCTCAGTGCCTCTCCACTTGGATATTATGCCTTTTTATATACAAGTTGTGGCTACTATGCAACGCTCATAAGTTATGTGACAGAGAAGGACATTTTTATTGTTCCTTTCCTTCTTGGGGCAGGAGCAACGATCATAATGGCCATATTATCTAAGGCGATTTCGCTTATGTTTTCAGCAGGCATTCATTATTACCAGGTTTTTAGTATGGAATTCGGTGTTGAATTGATATTGAACGGGCTATTTGCAATACTACTGTTCTTTTTGCTTTCTTTTATAAGACAATTGTTCGAGCACAATCCGAAGAAAGCCATGCCATGAGCATTATCATCGCAAAAGGACAGATATAATGGCTATGTTGCCAAAGAAAATCACCTTGCGCATACGTATTTTGAAAGCTCTAATAATAGTGCTCTTCGTTATCTATTCGATAAATCTATTCTCTATGCAGGTCTTGAGAAAAGAATTATTTGTAAGCGAAGCTCAGCGCATTTCTATCCAATCAACTAGAATTCCTGCTCCCAGGGGTGAAATATATGATAGATCGGGACGAAATCTTCTAGCAGGCAATATAGAAGCTTATTCAGTATATATTACGCCTTCTGAGCTTCCTAGTTCCAAAAAATCTGAAGTTATTAGTAAACTCAGCCTGCTTTTAAGCATTCCTATTGAGGATATAGAGAGCAAACTTCCTGACTCAAGCCTATATTCATATGGTAGAATAGTAATAGCTAAAAATGCGAGTCTAGCAGCTGTTACACAGATTGCAAGTAGAATCGATGAATTCCCAGGCATTTCTTGGAGTTCCAAGCCCCTTAGAAATTACGCTGATCTACAATCGCTTTCTAATGTCATTGGTTATGTAGGGACAATCACTCGAGATGAATACAAGCTGCTTTATAATAAAGGCTATATATTAGAAGATCTTACTGGAAAAGCAGGCATAGAATTGGCATATGAAGATCTTCTTAAGGGTAAGGATGGCTGGATAGCTAAAGCCGTCGATGTCTATGGAAAAGATATTTCGAGCAATGCTGCAGAAATACAAGAACCAATCCCTGGTAAGAGATTGATATTGAGCATAGACAGCAAAACTCAAAAAATTGCAGAAGAAGCTCTTGGTCCTCGTCAGGGGTCCATAATTGTACTTAAGCCTGCGACAGGTGAGATTTTGGCGATGGTCACCTATCCTTATTATGATTCCAGAATTTTCATGTCGGACAACGTTGGCAAGGCATACTTAGACCTTCTGAATGATCCCAAGAAGCCCATGCTCAATCGAGCTTATCAGTCCTCTTATCCAGTGGCATCGACCTTCAAGACAGTCCTTACAGCAGCTATTCTCGAAGAAAACGCGATTTCTCCAGATAAGAAAATCTATTGCAGCGGTGAGTTGATATATGGTGGTCGCTCATGGAGCTGTCATATTAAAAAGCCTGGGCATGGAGCCCTAGATCTTAAGAACGCTCTTGCGCAATCATGTGATATCTATTTTTGGACCGCGGGTCGGGACTATCTTGGCATTGAGAATATAGTTAGTTATGCACAAGACTTCGGTTATGGAAAGCCTACTGGCATCGATTTGCCAGCGGAAAACGCTGGTCTTTTGCCAACACCAACATGGAAAGAAGAAAAATATAACGAAATCTGGACACCTGGCGATACCATGAATCTCTCTATAGGACAAGGATATCTGTTGGCATCCCCTCTCCAGCTTGCCAATATGATGGCCATGATCGTCAATGATGGAATCATATATAAGCCTCATATCTTGAAAGAAGTGAGAGATCCAACTACAAGCGCTCTTATCAATGAAATACAGCCGGAGATTCTACATCAATCTTCAATTTCATCAAAGACATTCGAGACTTTGAGATCCTATCTCCGCGGTGTCATTGTCTATGGTACAGCAAAAGTGCCAATAAACACAAAGGTCGTTCAAGTCGCTGGAAAAACAGGGACAGCCGAAGTGGGTCTCAAGGATAGATGGCATTCATGGTTTGTATCTTTTGGACCCTACGATGCGCCTGCTAAAGACCAAATAGTCGTAGCCACCATGATAGAAGCCTCAAATCCTTGGGAATGGTGGGCTCCCTATGCTGCTAATGTAATATATCAAGCAATATATGCTAATCAAAATGCCCATGAAGCAGCAAAAGCTGTTGGGGTACGTTTGGAGGGTTCTTCCTTGACAGGGAAAAGGGAATGAAATCTCAAAGTCTCAAAAGATTGTTTGGCAACATAGATTATTATCTGCTTTTCTCATGCTTTTTGCTCTGTGCCTTGGGAATTGTAGCAATCTACTCATCCGGAATCGATGCAGAAGGGGCAATTATCTCCAATGAATACTTAAAGCAAATAATATGGTTTGTTATTGGAGTCTTTTTACTGATTGCTGCAGCAGTTTTCGATTTTTCTAGATATAAGGATATGGTATGGATACTATTCGCCTTTGCAATATTACTGCTTGTCATAACACTGCTTGCAGGAAAAGTAGTGAATGGAGCCAGATCATGGCTTGGAATTGGTGGTATAGGTATTCAGCCAGCTGAATTCACGAAGATCGCAACAGTTTTAATGCTTGCACGCTACCTAGAATCTGCGGAATTTGATTCAAGCTTTAAAAAGCTATTAATGACTGGATTTATCATGAGTATTCCATTGGCCTTAATACTGGCGCAACCTGATTTCGGTTCCGCTCTTGTATTCATTCCAGCTGCTCTTGTAATGCTTACCTTAGCCAATGTGGATTTTCAATATATTCTATTTGGAGTTCTATCAATACTTGGGGTTTTTCTATTTCTAAGCCTTCCTTTGTATGCATCAAATCACCCAAACCCAGAAAATATTATATTCACTGCTATAACTCATAAAGATGTATTGATAGCTATACTTGTCTTTGTACTTGTAATATCGATTATTTCTGGAATTGGATGGCTAAGATTCAAGAAGCGATATTATTACTGGCTCTCATATAGCATGGCAATTTTGGCAATTTCAATGATTGGGGCAATTATTGCTCATAGTATCTTAAAGCCTTATCAGATAATGAGATTGCTTGTGTTTATCGATCCAAGTATCGATCCCAAAGGCTCAGGATGGAACATTCTCCAGAGCATTACTGCTATTGGATCTGGTGGCTTTTGGGGGAAAGGATTCTTGCAAGGTACCCATAGTCATGCCAGGTATATTCCACAGCAGAGCACAGATTTCATTTTTTCTATAATAGCTGAAGAATTCGGTTTTGTAGGTTGTATTGTACTTTTTATTCTATATGGAATTCTCTTCTTTCGATGTATTGTCCTTATCGAAACATCCAAGGATCGATTTAGTCAATTTATTATCGGAGGGCTGCTAGGCATTTTTGCATTTCACTTCATGATCAATATCGGAATGGCAATGGGAATAATGCCAGTAACCGGAATACCGCTATATTTTGTCTCTTATGGTGGTTCATCTCTCTGGACAGGCTTAATATCCATTGGCATCCTAACTGGAATTTCCGCGCGCAGGTATTCAGCATGAATATGAAGTTTATAGATCCTCTGAGAGATATTGGAGAGGCACTTTTAGAGGTACAAAAGCCTGCTCGCTATACTGGAGGAGAGTGCGACGCTTTTCCACCAATAGACCCTCTAGATTCACGATTGAGAATTGCCTTTTCTTTTCCTGATTTATATGAGATTGGAATGTCAAACAATGCTCTTAGGATTATCTATGCGATGCTCAATGAACAGAGGAGCACTCTCGTTTGCGAACGGGTCTTCGCGCCTGCCCCAGATTTTGAGCATTTGCTTATAGAAAATCAACTTCCCCTTTACACACTTGAAAGTGGAATTCCACTTAACAAGGTAGATGTTCTGGCATTTAGTATTGGATATGAGCTTCTTGCTACAAATATCCTCGCAATAATAGACAGAGGCTGGATTCCTCTCGAAACTAAAAAGAGAGGAGAAAAAGATCCCATCATAATAGCTGGAGGGCCGGCTATTACAAATCCATTGCCTTTTGCTCAGTTTTTGGATGCGGTCTGGATTGGTGAAGCTGAAGAAGGATTCACAGAGCTCATGCTTAGACTAGCTGAGCTAAAGAGCAGTGGAGCAACTCGAATTGAAAAGTTGCAAGCTTTGGCTTTGCATTCTTCGATATGGATATCTCCCTTTCTGCAAGAGCTTGGAATACCAACTAAAAAAAAGGTAAAGCGAGCTATTTATCAGGACTTCTATAGAACTGCCTACGCACCCAACTTTCCATATCCAGTAATCAATCCAGTTCATTCTCACGGTTCTGTCGAGATAATGAGGGGCTGTCCTAATGGTTGTCGTTTTTGCCATGCTGGATATTTTTACCGTCCTCAGCGATCGAGATTTCCTTCAATCATCAAGAAGGAAGTAGAAAATTTGATTATAAAGAAAGGATATACCGAGATCACACTTTCTTCTCTATCTTCGGGTGATTATCCTAATATTGTAGGACTATTCAATGACCTGACCGCATTATGGTCTAAGCACAATGTATCTTTTCAGCTTCCAAGTCTAAAAGTAGATAGCTTCACTTTGCCACTTATAGAAAAAATATCTGAAGTAAGAAAATCTAGTTTGACCTTCGCGATAGAAACGCCCCTTGATTCATGGCAATACGGTATTAATAAGCGTGTCCCATTGGAAAAAATCAAAGCAATACTTCATGAAGCAAAACTTAAAGGGTTTAAATCAGCTAAATTTTATTTCATGATAGGCCTTCCTGTCGCCGAAAGGGGTATAGGAGAAGAAGAAGCAATTATTAACTATCTAAATAATGTCGCAAGCATTGAGCATATTGCTATTCATGTAAACATTGGTACTTTCATCCCAAAGCCTCACACACCTTTCGAAAGAGAAGAACAATTATCCGAAGATGAATCTTTAAAAGTAATAAAAAATATACGGAAAAACCTAAGATCCACTAGAAACATTGAAATAAGCTATCATTCACCGTTTTTATCAGTTCTTGAAGGCTTGATTTCTAGAGGTGACGAATCTATAGGCGAGATTATTCTCTATGCCTATAAACAAGGAGCAAGGTTGGATGCATGGGAAGAGTATATCGATGCCGATATTTGGAATAATGCGCTGAAGAATTACAATTCAAAAAGAGGGGAGGGGGCTTGGCAAAGATTTTTAGCAAAAAGGAATGAAAATGAAGATCTCCCATGGGACGAGATTTCATTTAAAATATCTTCAAAATGGCTTAAAAATGAAAGCAAAAAAGCTAGAGACAATCAATTAACTTTAATTTGTAGTGATAATTGTACTAATAGATGCGGTGTCTGCGATAATGAGAACTCAATAGTATCTTATAATATACTATATAAAGATACTAAAGAAGGTAGCTGTCCAATTGTTAGCATTGGAAATACAAAAGCTATTAAGAATAATCATAATGCCTCATCATTAGATATCGATAAAAGCGATAGCATTAGCCTTATGGATAATGTTAATGCTCTCAATAATCACCTAAATTATCTAGATGTTAAATCGAACACTGCAATTAAGATCATAGCTGTCTGGGGAAAAAAGGATATAGCAATATTATATCCAATGCATGATGTAGCAAGGGCTTTCTATAGAGCATTTCAAATATCAGGTTTTTCAATAGCTTACACTGACGGATTCAATCCTCAGCCGAAAATCGAGCTTTCTCCGCCTCTGCCTATAGGGGTTGAAGGAGAAAATGAAATCCTTATTGCCTGGATAAATACGTCAGAAGAGGCCCAACAAGTTTATCAATTATTTTGCAAGCAACAAGAAAATATTCTTAGATTGATCAATTTGAATCTTCCTAAAGGACTTTATTTGAAAGCTATAAGAGTAAGCTCTTTCTCCAAAGAAAAAAGAAAAACAATAGGATCTTTGCTTAAGGCTACAGCATGGAAATATGAGTTCAAAGACAACTCTTCTTATTCGAAGGCTGTCGATATGTTGAGCAATTATTCCGACTATTTTATGCCAATAAGTTTTTTAGAAACTGGAAGAGATACTTCATCTGGAAATGAAATTGAATTATTAGAAAAATTTTCTGGGGGTGCTGGAAAGACTATTAGCTTTTTTAAGATCCTTAAAGAGAATTTTTATTCTTTTTGTCTGCAGAATAAAAGTAATGAGCTATCTCTCGCTAATTTATCTAAGAAATATTTTAGAGCTAAAAGAATTGGCTGTTATGGCTATAACGAAAGCAATAATGGCTATGATCTTCTTCAAAATATTCTTTAGACAATCTAGGAAAAGCGTGATGTTTTCTTTGATAGAAGCTAATCTTAGATTTATATAAATATTTCAAATTTATTGGTAGACAGAATATACATTATGCGAACAAACTGATATCAATCGCAATAAATATTTTGGTACTTTGAATTCTAAGTACCACCAGGAATGTACTCTACTGACGGCTCAAGGATGACTGGATCGCTATAGACATTTTTCATCGTGGAAGGATCAAATCCATAGGCAAAAGCAAAGAATACTATATAAACTGAGCCACCTGGTGTGACAGAATTTGTGCCTACGTAGTCTCGATCGCCAACTTTATATTCTGAAGACCGATAAAAATCAGCTTTTACAATATCAGCACTACTCGCAGTATCACTTCTGTTTCGCACAATAGAATCAATCACAGTATTTGAGCCTTCATCCGTAAGCGTCCATGTTCCTTGCGTATCCATATTAAGGTTATATTTATTGCTAGATACCTTAATTAATGACTCCTTTTTAATTAATGGACTAATATCAAGAGAATATTGACCAGATGCAGATATTCTATGCTTCAAAGGGTAATATTGATAATAATTAGCCGTCTGAATTACATTGGAGCTTGTCATGTTTCTGATGTTATAATAGCTCTGTTCTGCTTCATTTTTATCATCAAAAACTCGATAATATATTTCGTAACCGAGAAATATTGAAGAGATAGTTGGCTCGTCGATATTTTCCTTGTTATGATAAATGACTAACACTCCGTTGGCTGAAGAGAAATCATCTGGAGGAAATAAATACTCAGCCGTTGGAAGCCCACAAGATATCATTATAATAAAAAAACATACAATGGATATCTCAAATAAAGTGGCTATGAGGTGAGACATAAGTCTAAAGCTTCTCTTTCCCCTCTCCCCTCTCATCCTTTCTAGCCACCTTATCTATTAAGATAACGTCCTTATCTAGGATTTTCTTAGTCAGCAAGACCCTGTGCTTTCAAGTATATCACGCGATTCTTACCTAACATCGCCCATTCGGAATCACCAAATGATGATATAAGTTGATCATAGACTTCGACAGCGCCCTTATAATCGCCTTTAGTTTCCTTTATGCGTCCGACATTAAAGAATGCGTGGGGTGCTGCAGGATTATCTTTTTTATAATCCTTGGTAATCAGAATGTAATGTTCGAGAGCAGCGTCGATGTTACCTGCTTCCTCTGCGGCAACAGCAGCGAGTTCTAAGGCAATTGGCGCCACATAGGATTTCTTATTTCTCTTATAAGCTTCTAAAGCGACTTTCTCGGCTTCAGCATATTCTTTTTTTTGACTCAAAATAGCTGCTTTTCTAATTAAAGCCCGCTGAGCGGCAATTGTTTTTGGCCATTTATTTGCTATAGAGTCCAACTCTGCCATCAGAGAAGTCTCTATTTCTGCTCTTTTTTGTTCATCAGTCTCCTGCGACCACTGCATCGTTTTTTGATCAGCCAACTCCATTGCTCTGCTCGACGCAGAAGCGATATTTCCAGACACCGCAGTATAAATTCCGATAGCTACAATAATTAATACGATCGCAATTCCGAGACCAATTATAATCTTTCTATTCTTGCTTATAAAGTCAAGAAATTTTTCTGAAGAGCTTTTTTTCTCTTCTTTTTTGATTATATCTCTT
>MWDY01000035.1 GCA_002070755.1 Spirochaetes bacterium ADurb.Bin110
GAAACAGCTTCAGAGTAGTGCACTTTTAAGCTTTAAATCCTCAAAAAACAGTGCACTTTTGATTCTTAAATGACATGATTCAAGATATCGTTGACAATTTTTAGAATATAGATTAAAATGAGCATATATCTAAGCCATGAGCATATGCTCTGTTGAAATTTGAAATATAGCAATCTTTTTTATTAGGTATTAAAATCTGAAGTTATCGTAAGGCAGAATATGGCAAGAGGGAAGAATAGAAAGCTCTCACTAGACTCAGATATCTCCGACCTTGACCTAGTCACTCGTGTTGCTTGGATGTATTACAAAGAAAAGATGACACAGGCAGAAATCGCTGCTAAGACATTCCTTTCTCGTCAAAAAGTGCAGCGATATCTTGAAAGAGCGAGAGATTTAGAAATAATTCAATTCGATGTGAAAAACCCCAAGGCTAATCTACTATCGATTGAAGAGGATCTCAAAAAGAAATTTGACCTTAAGGATGCTGTAGTTGTTCCTGCATCGCATACTAATATTGAAGGATTGCGTAGATCTCTTTGTATGGCAGGTGCACACTATCTTGAGAGACGCTTAGCTGATAGTGGGGATTCGACACTTGGCGTGGGATGGGGAAATACCACGGCTTATTTAGCTGATTACTTTCAACCAGACTATTCTCATAATAGAATCAAAGTTGTTTCACTGATCGGCAATCTTATGTTGAATGTTTCAATGAATCCTTTTTTATTGGGACAGAAGATTGCAGAAAAGTTGAATGCTCCATTTTATAATATCTGGGGTCCAGCAATAGCACAAACAAAAGAAAGAGCAAATATATTCATGTCAGAGCCATGGATTTCTGAGGTGATCAGCATTGCAGAAAAAGCAGATATAAATCTTCTTTCCATTGGAGAATTATCTTATTCTGCAAGTCTTTTTCAGATGGGATATTTATCAGAAGAAGATCTCAAGAGACTCTCAGATAAAGGTGCTGTGGGGGATATTCTTTGCCGATTCTTTGACCAAGATGGCTCAATTATTACAGATGAAATACATGATCGAGTCGTGAGCATATCATTAGATGTTCTCTGCGATAAGAATAAGATATGCATTGGTATCTCGGGAGGAGCTTCGAAGCAGCGTGCTATCGCAGCAGCGATGAGAAAAAAATATATAAATGTTCTTATAACTGATGAAGATACGGCCAAGGAGCTGTTAAACACATGAGAGTTATTTTTATTCTTGTTAATTTATTAGGCGGCATAATATATATTCATTGAGTTAAAGAATAAGAATAAAGGAGTGAAAATGGAAGAAAAATTGAGCGATGCGCTCGGGATGATTGAGACTCGAGGTTTTGCAGCCATGGTTGAGGCTGCTGATGCGATGGTCAAGGCAGCGAAGGTTGATCTTGTTGGCTATGAGAAAATCGGTGGTGGCTATGTGACAGCCATTGTTAGAGGCGATGTTGCTGCATGCCGTGCTGCAGTGGAAGCTGGCCAGCGATCTGCTGAGAAAGTAGGAGAGGTTGTATCAGTCCATGTGATTCCAAGACCACACGAAGCAGTCGATGCTGCTCTCCCCTTAGGGAGAAAACTTGTGGAGGTATAAAAATATGGCAGTAGATTTAAGAACCTATGTGTTTCTCGACTCGCTTCAATTGCAGAACGCTTCTTTTATAGCTACAATTAGCAAAGGTTATTATCCAGTCGGCATGCAGGCATGCTGCATCATAGAAATAGCACCTGGAATCGAGATCAACAAGCTTACCGATATCGCGCTTAAGGCTACAAATGTCACGCCTGGTTTACAGATAGTAGAGCGTGCATATGGCCTATTGGAAGTACATTCTGATAGCCAGGGCGATGCTCGAATGGCAGGAGAAGCCGTGTTGCGTGAACTTAGAATGGCAGAAGAAAATAGAATCAAACCGCGTATACTGACAAGTCAGCTTATTAAGAACATCTCAGACCATCATGCACAGCTCATCAATAAGGTGAGACATGGAAACATGGTTCTGCGGGGAGATACTCTCTACGTGCTTGAACTCGAGCCAGCAGGGTATGCCTATTACGCAGCGAATGAAGCAGAAAAGACTTCTAATATCAATATCGTCGAAGTAATAGGTTTTGGTGCTTTTGGCCGTGTCTATATCGCTGGCGATGAAGCTGAAGTGATCGAAGCTCGAAAAGTGGTAGAATCCAGGCTTGAAGGGCTTGAGGGAAGAGTCTTGCCAGCTAATGCGGCACGCATATAAAGCAATATAAGGAGAAGACGATGGCAGATATGAATGATGCGCTCGGGATGATTGAGACTCGAGGTTTTGCAGCCATGGTTGAGGCTGCTGATGCGATGGTCAAGGCAGCGAAGGTTGATCTTGTTGGCTATGAGAAAATCGGTGGTGGCTATGTGACAGCCATTGTTAGAGGCGATGTTGCTGCATGCCGTGCTGCAGTGGAAGCTGGCCAGCGATCTGCTGAGAAAGTAGGAGAGGTTGTATCAGTCCATGTGATTCCAAGACCACACGAAGCAGTCGATGCTGCTCTCCCCTTAGGGAGAAAACCTGCAAATTCCTCAACTAAGAAACAAGCAAGCTCAAATCAATAAGGAAGCAACAATATGGTACTTGCGAGGGTCCGAGGAACTGTCGTTTCTACCCAAAAACCTCAAAATATGGAGGGCCTTCGACTGCTCCTATTAGAGAAGATCGATCCCGTGACCCTCAAAGGTAAAGGAGATTTTGTGGTGTCAATAGACAGTGTAGGCGCGAATGCGGGCGAAATTGTATTCTTTGTCACAGGCTCGAGCGCACGTATGACCGAAACAACCAAGGGAAGACCTTCTGACGCTACAATTATCGCTATAGTCGATACCATCGAAAAAGACGGTAACATCACGTATCAAAAAGCAGCGGAGCAACAATGAATCTTGCACGTGTAAGGGGTACTGTTGTTGCTACCAAGAGATCAGATGCTGTCGCAAGTCCTCGTTTTTTGCTAGTTGAAGAATGCAACCAGCATGGTGAAGGCCGAGGTGAATACCTTGTTGCGTTGGATATGATTGGTGCAGAACGAGGACATCTTGTCCTGCTTACTCAAGGTAGCTCCTGTAGATGGACCTATGCGACAGACGATAAGCCAATAGATACCCTTATTGTTGCAATCGTCGACGAAATGGATCAAGGTGGTGTCTATGTATGGAAACAGGAGTAAGAGATAAATAGATGGCAAACCTAACCGATGATATACGGCATGTTGTCGAAGAAGTACTGAAAAGTCCTGACATAAAAGCCCTCATCAATGGATACGCCCCAACTGAAACAAGCGTACCTGAGCAATCGGGAATATTCCAGGACATAGACTCAGCCGTTGCAGCTTCCACAATTGCACAGCGCGAAATCATAGCCTTACCTCTAGACACAAGAAGGGCCATTATTAAGGGCATGCGGGATGTAGTGCTATCCAATAACAGAGAACTATCTATACAAGCGATAGCAGAGACAGGTATTGGAAATCTTGCTGACAAACAGATCAAAAACGCTCTCGCAGCAACTAAGACCCCTGGTGTCGAAGATATTGAACCGAGAGTTTGTACCGACGAGCATGGACTCACCCTTACAGAACTCGCTCCATGGGGTGTCATTGGTGCAATAACTCCTGTCACTAATCCGATTGCCACCATCACAAGTAATGCAATTGGCATGATCGCTGCGGGCAATAGTGTGGTTTTTAATGTTCATCCGAACGCCAAAAAAATCTCTTGCCGCCTTATCAGCATGTTGAACGATGCTATTCATAATGAAGGTGGCCCTAGCAACTTGCTCTGCGCACTACGCGAACCAACCATAGAGAGTGCCAGTGTGCTTATGAGGCACAAAGGTATTGCGTTGCTTGTGGTTACTGGCGGACCGGGTGTGGTTAAGGCTGCAATGGAAAGCGGCAAAAAGGCTATCTGCGCGGGGCCAGGGAACCCACCCTGCGTTGTCGATAGCACCGCGGATATCGTCAAAGCAGGCAGAGATATCGTCTTAGGGGCGAGTTTCGACAATAATGTCGTCTGCATCTGCGAAAAGGAAGTCCTTGCGGTAGCGTCCATAGCTGATAGGCTCAAAGAAGAGATGCGAAAAAATAGTGCATTTGAGCTCACTGGAAACCAGATCGACGCGGTGACGAAGCTCGTCATTGCTGAACCAGGAGGGCCCGATCACGAGGGAGCTCCCAACAAAGCCTATGTAGGAAAGAGCGCGACAGAGATTGCGCGAGCTGCAGGCATTGAAGTGCCCCCTGAGACAAAGCTTCTTTTGATGGAGGTAGTGCGAGAGCATCCACTTATATGGACAGAACAACTTATGCCTGTGCTGCCTTTGGTGCGAATGAAAGATGTCGATGAGGCGATTGATTTTGCGATCGTTGTAGAGCGGGGTTGCCGCCACACCGCGATGATGCATTCCCATGACATAGAAAAGCTGTCGAGGATGGCTAAAGTGATGAACTGTTCCCTATTCGTTAAAAATGGCCCTTGCTATGCAGGCCTTGGCCAGGGCGGTGCGGGCTATGCATCCTTAACTATTGCGAGCCCTACAGGCGAAGGCATTACACGGCCCCGCACGTTTACTCGAGAGCGGCGATGTACGCTCGTCGATTATTTTAGAATCATATAGGGATAGAAGAATGAAACTTGGACGCGTGGTTGGCAGAGTGGTCAGCACAAAGAAAATGCCTTGTATAGAAGGTCTAAAGCTCTTACTTGTTCAGCCTCTCGATCATCTCCAACAGAATGCAGGGCCGATCATTGCCGCCTTCGATACAGTGAAGGCGGGAGAGGGCGATCTTATCTTTTTTGAATCTGGAAAGGAAGCTGCACAAGCAAATCCTAATGGGTGGTTCAATCCTGCAGATGCCGCCATAATCGGCATTGTCGATGCAATGAATACGGAAGAGACTCGATGATTGTAGGGAGAGTGGTGGCGAACGTCGTTTCCACCGAAAAGCACCCGCAGTATGTGGGATACAAGCTTCTTATGGTGCAGCCGATCGATATAAACGGCCAACCAAAGGGCAAATCCATCCTTGCTCTCGACGCTGTACAGGCTGGAATAGGAGATACCGTGCTTGTTGTCGACGAAGGCGGTTCAGCGAGAAGTGCTCTTGGCGACGAAAAAGCGCTCACCATAAGGACAGCAATCTGTGGAATTGTCGATAGAATCGATATCGAGGCGACAACGTGAGTGATGAAAATAATGAAGAACCTATGGAGGTCGTTCACAGTGTGGCCATAGGATCTGATCATGGAGCAGTCCCGCAGAAAGAAATGTTAGCACAGTATCTCGATATTCTCGGTTATCGCGTGGTGAACGTGGGCTGCTTTGGCACCGAAAAAGTAGATTACCCTGATATTGCTGAAGCAGTGTGTCGCAAGGTGATTTCAGGCGACTGCGAGCGAGGCATTATACTCGATGGTGCTGGCATAGGTTCTTGCATAGCAGCAAATAAAATGAAGGGTATCCGAGCAGCGATGTGCTATGATCTCAAGACTATAGTCAATAGCCGTGAACATAACAATGCAAATGTATTGACGCTTGGAGGCCCCTTGCATACTCCGGATAAACTAGCAGAAATGGTGCATATATGGCTCGAGACGCGCTTTGCAGGTGGACGCCATATCGTGCGGATAAACAAAATAACAGCATTGGAGCGAGGAGGCTCCTTACATTGATGGATCAAGATCAGATTATACAGAAAATAGTCGAAGAAGTACTTTTGCGGATGAAGAGTAACCCATCAGATCAGACTCTAGGAAATCAATGCCCACCAACGAAATCGGGTGAAACAGCGCAATCTTCTTCATGGGCAGATAGTTTACTTCCTTCAGACCTCGCAAACTACATTGACCACACACTTCTTAAGCCAGAAGCTTCAAAGGAACAGATAGATGTGCTCTGCGATGAAGCAGCCAAGTACCATTTTTACTCAGTCTGTGTCAATTCGAGCTGGGTCGAATACTGTGTGCGCAAGCTCGGAGGCACTGGAGTAAAAACTTGCGCCGTTGTGGGTTTTCCCCTTGGAGCTATGGATAGCAGGGCTAAGAGCTTTGAAGCTCGAACCGCTATTTCCAATGGTGCTTCCGAGATCGACATGGTATTGAATGTCGGGGCTATGAAGGCCAATGATATCAAAACAGTCCGTGAGGATATGCTCGCGGTGCGGAGAGCCTGTAGGCAAGGCATTCTTTTAAAAGTCATCCTTGAAACATGTCTGCTTACCGATAATGAAAAAGTCTTGGCATGCCAAATTGCAAAGGACATTGGCGCTGATTTTGTAAAGACCTCCACAGGCTTTAATAAAGAAGGCGCTACTGTAGCGGATGTTGCACTCATGCGGCGAATTGTAGGCCCCAAAATGGGTGTCAAGGCCTCTGGTGGCATAAGAAGCTTCGAAGATGCGATTAAAATGCTGAAAGCTGGAGCAAATAGACTTGGGACTAGTGCCTCTGTCGCTATTGTGACAGCGCAAAAAGGATCAAGCAATTATTGATTGCCCATATAAAGGGTCCTTAGCCTAATGAATTGGAACTTTCTATAGATGTTTTTGGGTAACAATAGTTGGAAAGGAGAAAAATAGACCATGAATGAAAGATTTAACGGCAAGGTAGCAATTATCACAGGCGCTGCAAGGGGCATTGGAAAAGCGACCTCGAGAATACTTGCTTCCGAAGGTTGTACTGTTGTGATAGCGGATATAAATAAGGAAGAAGCAGAAAAAACTAAATCGGAATTTAATACACTAGGTTATAGAGCCGAGAGTTTCCAATGTGATATCTCAAAAGTTGAAGATGTTGAAAAGTTAATTGCCTCTGTTCATAAGCAGTTTGAGCGTATCGATATCTTAGTTAATAATGCAGGAATACTAATTTCAGCGACCATAGAAGAGACAACCAATGATATAATTGATCGCACGATCAATATTAATTTAAAGGGTGTACTTTATGCTATTCGTGCAGTAACGCCAATTATGAAAAAGCAAAAATATGGCCGAATTGTTAATATAGGCTCGATAACTGGGAAAAATGGAGATAATACTTCCACATTTGTATATGGTGCATCAAAAGGAGCAGTGATTAGTCTTACTCGCTCTGTAGCAAGACAGCTTGGACCCTATGGCATAACTTGCAATGCCGTAGCGCCCCATGCAATCATGACTGAATTGATGAGTTATTGGTCAGAAGAAAAAAAGCTAAACATGGCAAAGACTATTCCTGTAAGGAGATTGGGAACTGAAGAAGATGTCGCATCACTAATATGCTATCTAGCTTCAAATGAAGCAAGCTTTATAAATGGCGAAACAGTCAATATCAATGGTGGATATTATATGGATTGATCATAGGCCTATCTTTTCGATATCAACTCGAATAGTTCTGTTATTATTTCTGATTTCAGAATGTTGTGCTCAAGTCTAAGAAGAACAAGAGTACGAGAGATTCTTTCTTGAAATTTAGTGAATTGATTTAAGAAGTATATTATAAAGCTAGGCGAGTTTCAGATTTGAGATATCTTATTCCTAAAAAAGTGCTTATTTATTAAATAAAAAATGGCTTTCGAGAATTGATTTGGCAATAAGGAACGATTTAAGAATAATAAGTATATATAGAAGTTTCGGAGGCTAGAAGTATTTTCTATGAATAAATTATTATCTTCAAATTTATTCGTTGGTGTTGATTTTGGTACTCAAAGTGTACGAGTTGGAATTATTGATGAAAAAGGCAAACTTGTCTCAAGTGCTGAGGAAGGATATACAATCTCATTTCCAAGAGTGGGATGGGCGGAGCAAAATCCGAATGATTGGTACAAAGCATTTATTTCTTCATGGGAAAAAGCAATACAAAAACTACCACTGTTGCAAAGGAAAACTATTAAAGCATTTTGTATTTGTGCAACATCAAGCACTGTTTTTCCAGTAAATAGTGATGGTGTCCCATTATCAGATGCTTTACTGTGGATGGATAGTCGTGCAGTTGAGCAGGCTGAAATCATCAATGCAAGCAATCATCCCATTCTGTCTCATTGCGGTGGCGAAGTCTCAGTAGAGTGGCTTATACCGAAAGTACTTTGGTTTAAACAAAAAGATAGAGCGCTTTATGAAGAAGCATTTCGCTTTATTGAACAACTTGATTGGATAAATTGGAAACTTTCGGGACGATGGGTGTCTTCAATCTGCAATGCAGCATGTAAGGCTAACTATGTGGCTCAAGGAGTTGGATGGGATTCTGAATTCTTTCGCATTATTGGACTAGACGACTATGAAGATAAGATAGTTACCGAGGTAATACCAGTTGGAGGTTTGATTGGATATCTAAAAAGAGAATTCTGTGAAATGTATGGGCTAAATCGATCTGTCTCTCTATATCAAGGTGGAATAGACGCATATATTGCGGTCTTGGGACTTGGAGTTGTGCAGGAGGGAATTCTCGGAACAATCCTAGGGACAAGCTTTGTAGAGTTATGCTTATCGAAAAAGCCATTGGAAATAGAAGGAATATGGGGACCTTATAGAGATGTAATTATTAATGGTTATTATGCTCTTGAGGGAGGACAAATCTCAGCTGGCTCAATCGCTAAATGGTTTAAGGACATGTTGAGCAATAGAGGGAGCATGAATTTTATGAAGATTTCTTATGAGGCAAAGGAGTCAGGAGTTGGAGCTCATAATCTGATTGCTCTTGACTTCTTTCAAGGCAATAGGACTCCTTTCAAGAATCCAAGGGCTCGCGGAGCTCTGTGGGGTTTGAATCTGAGTCATAGTAGAGGTGATATATATAGAGCCTTACTGGAAAGCGTCGCTTTAGGAACAAGAAACATAATATCAAATTTCAATTCTTTTGGATATAGGTTTGATAAATGGGTAGCCTGCGGAGGTGTAACGAAAGATAAGCTATGGATGTCAATCATTTCAGATTCATGCGGCATCCCCATTTCTCTTTTGAACTCAAGCTCTTATGCAGGGTTGATGGGATGTGCCATTATTTCAGCTGTCTCATCGGGCATGTTTAAGAACTACGATATTGCTGCGAGTGCAATGTTGCGCGAAGTAGCTTCTATCGAGCCAGAGAAAAGAAATCACGAACGTTACGATGAAATATATGGTAAGTACCTTGAGCTCTGTCATATAATGAATACCATGACGCAAGGAAAATAATAGCTAGCCATTTAGTTATAATTCTCCAATATGATTTTGCTATCATAAATAGCAACTCTCATGCTCTTTTTAATGCGCCTCTTTCATTCCCAAGGCTACCTAAGATTACTGCTGCAAGAAGAACTAATCCCATGATCATGTCTTGAGGTTCAGGCAAGATTCCAATTAGGCTAAGAATATTTCTGATCATTGCTATAATTACTACGCCTAATAATGTTTTAACAACGCTGCCATCTCCACCTGCAAGACTAGTACCTCCTATCACTACTGCTGCTATAGCATCGAGTTCCCAGCCTTCTGCAACTCTAGGCTCACCTACGCTTAGTCTGCCTGCCATACATAATCCAGCTAATGATGCAAATAATCCAGAAATAGTATATGCAGCTATTTTATAATGTTCGGCGTCTATTCCAGATAGTTTGGCAGCAATTGGATTTTCTCCACATACAAATAGTCTCTTTCCGAATATCGTATCCTTCAATACAACCTCACATATGATAATTAGGAATATAAAAAGAATAGCCACAAACGGAATAGGTCCTATCATACCTTGACCCATAAAAATGGCTATTGAATCAAGTCCAAATATTGTCCTGCCTCCTGATATCGTAAAAGCAAGCCCTCTAACCGCCACCATAGTTCCAAGTGTTGCCGCAAAATCTGCTATCCTCAATTTCGTGATGATAAGTCCATTGATAAAACCAATGAATGCTCCTATTAGAAGAATGATAATGAATAAGATAGGTGTAGGGGCTAACAAGGAAAGCTTATCCACATGACCTAAATAAATACCCCAATGCTCAAAAAGTCCCAACAAGACTCCTGATAAAGCAAAATTTGAAGCCACGGACAGATCGATTCCTCCAGCAATAATCACAAATGTCATACCAATAGAAATAAGGCCCAAAAATGAAAAGGTACGCAATAGATTAAGGATATTTTGCATACTTAAAAAACCTGGTGCCAATATTGAAGCAATAATAACTAGAATTATGAGGACTCCATATCTAAGAATATTAGATGCTTGCCTCGATCCAAATAAGCTTTTATTTAGATTTTTCATAGGTTCTTATATCCCATAGAATAACTTATTAGTTTTTCACGAGTAGCCTGTGCTCTCTCAATTATTGCTGTCATTTTGCCCTCATGCATAACGCCTATCTTATCAGCCATGGTCATAATTTCCGAAATCTCAGAGGAAATCAGTATTACTATTCCATCTACTTGCGCAATTGATCTAATCAGATTGCGAATTTCTTCTTTAGCTCCAATGTCAACTCCCCGAGTAGGTTCATCAAAGATATATACCTTTAATTTTAATCCAAGCCATTTTGCTAGAATAACCTTTTGTTGATTGCCGCCGCTTAGAAATTTAACGTATTGCCTAGGATGAGAAGCAGTAATTTTTAGCTTTCTTATCAATTCAGTCGAATAATCTATCATTTTTTTATTATCAATCAAGACACCTGATGTCAACTGAGGCAAAGCAGGCAATGCTATATTATCGATAATAGGTTTTTCGAGAAATAAGCCTTGTGATTTTCGATCTTCAGGTATTAGGCAAAATCCATTTCTAACAGCTTGCCAGGGAGTGTGATTTTCTATTTTTTTTGAATCAAAAAATATATTCCCAGAATCGATTGGATCTGCTCCAATAATGGCTCTTGCGACTTCTGTTCGTCCTGATCCAACAAGCCCATATATTCCGAATATCTCACCTCTTGAAACTTCAAAATTAATGTCAGTAAGCACCCCATTGCGACTTAACTTGCTTATGACTAGTGATGGTTGCGGCCCGTGTAGTGGTTCCTTGTTACTTATATATTCTTCAGATACTTGATGGCCTACAATCATTTTTACAAGTCCTTCGTGAGTCAGGGTAGATGTCAGTTCAGTACCTACAAGCTTCCCATTTCTTAAGACTGTAACCCTATCTGCTATCTCAAATATTTCTTCCAATCTATGCGAAATATATACAATACCTTTTCCTTCCGATCTAAATAACGAAATAATTTGAAATAACCTTTCCAACTCCTGATCTGTCAATACTGCTGAAGGTTCATCAAATATTATAATCTCTGCCTGAAGGGAAATGGCCTTCGCAATGCTTACTAACTGCTGCTTTGAAATTGATAATCCATTCATCAAAGCCCGAGGATCAATCTTGGAATCAATCATCTCAAGCCATTTTTCTGCTTGTCTATTCATTTCGCGATAATCGACGAATCCAAGCTTATTCCGTGGTTGTCGACCAAGAAAAATATTTTCTGCCACGCTGAGATGTTTCAATACTGGAAGTTCTTGATGGAGAACAGCAATTCCGCATTGTTGAGCATGTTGAGGACTTTTTAGTGTTACTTCCTTTCCGCTAATGCAAATTGTGCCGGAATCTTTTTGATAAGACCCTCCAATTATTTCAATCAATGTAGATTTTCCGGCTCCATTTTCTCCTGCTAAGCAGTGCACTTCTCCTCTCATTACATCAAAATCTACATTATCTAAAGCTCTAACACCGGGATAACTCTTGCTGAGGCCCCTTACTTCAAGCAAAAGAGCTGGATTACTCATTTGCCTCTCCTCCCTGAGATTATTCCTTGAAGAGCTAAAGCTCCAATAATAATAAAACCTTTTGCCATCTGCTGTGGATAAGCATCAATCTTAAGCAAGTTCATAATGTTGGTTATCAATCCTAGTATTAAGACACCCAGTATTGTGCCAGTTACGCTACCCTTTCCGCCTGTCATGCTAGCTCCACCAATTACAACAGCAGCAATAGCATCGGTTTGCCATCCATCTGCAATTTTGGGATCACCGCATCCCATTCGACCTGACATCATAATTCCTACTAAAGCTGCAAGTAATCCTGAAACAACATATGGGAATATTTGATATTTTGCAGGCTCAATTCCAGATAATCTAGCAACGTTCTTATCACCACCTACAGAATAGATTGCTCGACCAAATCTGGAATAGCGGAGCAACACTCCTGCGAGTATACAGATAAATATCCAAATTATGGTTGGCATAGGTACCTTTGCTATTGCACCATAAGCTAAACTATTAATTAAATCAGGAACGCCAAATAGAGGCTGTCCATTAGTATAGCAAATTCCAAGCCCGCGAATAAAAATCATCATACAAAGTGTTACAATAAAAGAATTTATTCTAAACCTATATGATATCGCACCATTCAAATAGCCAATAAGGCCTCCTATGAACAACACAAAAAAAACGTCGAATGGAAATGGCAAAATAGAATTTAGTGTTGGAGCTTGGCCATATATGAAAATTTCCTTAGGCATAAAAGTAAAAAAAGCACCGTGCAATATTGTGGCATAAAGTATTGATGAAAAACCTACTATTGATCCTACAGAGAGATCTATTCCGCCCATGATTATCACAAAGGTCATACCAATCGACAGGATTCCATTATATGCTATTTGAGAAAAAAAATTGGCCAAGTTGGCATATGTAAAAAAGAGCGGCGATAGTAGGGAAGATAATATTATTAAACCTAGAAAAATGAAAAATAAACCATATTTTGTACCAATACTACTTATGTTAAACTCCATACAGTTCCTCATGAAAACACAATTTAATTAATAGGCAATATTCTTACATTATTAAAATGCGATAATTCAAAATTATGAGACAAGGCTATGTGACCAGCTTAAAAAGCTATCTCACATAGCCTGTTGTCAACGAATTGATAATTAGAAAACAGAATCCTTATTATAGTAATTTTTTACATTATCAGCAGTAACAAGAATAGTACCGGTTATTACCTGCTTTTCTTTTGGTTCTATTCCTTTTGTCAAATAATCCATAAGAATATTCACCGCTTTTTGTGTGATTTCCCAAGAATTGTTTATTACAGTAGATTTATATTGTCCTCCCTTCATGATTTCTTCATATGCTTCTTTCTGCCCATCTATACCGCAAATCATCACTTTATCCATCTTTGCATTTTTGAGCGCTGCTAGTGCACCCAAGGCCATAGCATCATTTGCACAGTAAACCAAATCGATTTTATTCCCAAATGCTGCAATTGCCTCCTCCATTTTCTGCATACCAAGCATTTGATTATATGAAGCTTTAAAAGTGCCTAAAATCTTATACTTTCCTTTGTTTTCAGGCTTATCAAGAATAGAAAGCATGCCATTCCCGCGGCCTATTGATGCCGAGTCCCCCGGATCGCCGATAATCATTACAATATTTCCACCATTGGGAAGCAATTTTTTGGTGATATACTCTCCCTGCAACTCCCCAGCTTTCCATTGATCAATTCCTACATAAGCCAGATAATCACCATAGAGATATCTATCAATTGCTACTACGGGGATCCCCATTGCTTTTGCTTTCTTTATTACAGGCATAGTTCCATATTCCGTGGTAGAATTAACTATAAGTCCTTTTACGCCCATAACTAGTAAGCTTTCGATATCAGATATTTGCTTAGAAACATCCTCTTCAGCATTCAATACGACTATTTCAGCGCCTCGCGCAGCTGCAGTATCCTTAGCCGCTTTTTCCATTGCAAGATAATAAGGATTGTTCATGGAAACGTGAGAAAACCCAAGCAATATCTTGCCTTGAGCACTAACAAGAACAATAGAAACTAAAGCAATAATAACTGCAATTATGATTCTTTTTTTCATAAAATCTTACCTCCATTTATGATTGATATAATAATATCTAAATTTCCAAAACATTAACGCCTATCGTTTCCTCCTTAAGACGCAAATAGAGCATCGTCCGGCGCTATTTAGCTCTAATTGCCAAACTACACATGCATTGCAAATATGCATGAATCTTTGCCCATTCTATAAGCAATTGTCTAAATTGTAAGTTATTCGTCTTGAATTGTCAAGATGAAAATAGCTTTTGTCATCTAGGAATCAAAAGTGCGCTTTTTTTAAGGATTTAAAGCTTAAAAGTGAACTACTCTGAAGCTGTTTCTAGAAGGAAATCTAAGCATTTGTTGTGGAGAAAGTGCTGTGAAGGAACAGCTTCACCGGAAACAGGTCACAAGGGATCTTAAGATTAGGGTCACCTATGCACTTTCTGCTCAAGCAAAGGAGAAAATAGAAAGACCTTATCAATGGCTTCAGAATCATCTTGTGCGCCGATGCGCACAAGACTCTATTACCGATATCGAGGATGTTCGAGAAATCCTCAGCGAAGAGGTTGATATTCATACTGTCCCAGACAAATCCGAAAACTATACTTTACTTCGTATTTGGTACAAGGATATTCTCTGTGATGAATATAGAGCTCTGTCTTCGGATATAGTGCACTTTTAAATTTTAGCTAACATATTCAAAATCGTTATTGACAATCTGCTGCCTCGGCTTTACCATTTATCTGATTTTATGCGATAGATTGGCATAGAATCTACGCATATAGAGCATCGAACCTATAATAAGGAGGATGAAGCATGAAAAAAGCGCTTTTGGTGCTTGTCGTCACCGCTATGATTGCGGTACCCGCATTTGCTCAGTTCAAAGTGGGGCTCGTAACCGACGTTGGTGGTATCGACGACAAGTCCTTTAACCAGGGTACATGGGAAGGCATTGTTCGCTTTGCCCAGGATTACAAACTTCCAAAAGGCAACTACAA
>MWDY01000036.1 GCA_002070755.1 Spirochaetes bacterium ADurb.Bin110
CCCCGCAATCCCTATGGACCTCGTAATTGCGCGAGAACTTGAAATCTATGGAAGCCATGGTATTCAAGCATACCGCTACGATATTTTGCTCGGTATGATCGAGACTGGAAGGCTCCATCCTGAACAGCTCATCCAAGCACGCCTGACGCTTCGCCAAGGCGTCGATTTCTTGCAAAAGATGGATCAATTCCCAGGTGTGGGCATAAATGTGATCACATCGATGCAAGATAATTCCTAGCAAGATTTTGACAGAATTTCCAAGATTTATCAGGATAAACAAGATGTTTTTTACTAATGCTCAAAAGTGATGGGGCTGGCTCGCCTTGACCAAAGCTTGTACTGCTCGCTATAGTAGATAAGCGTATCAATAAGGCATGTTCTTTAGGAGCCTTTTTTCTTTCATAAAGTAAGAGCCTGGAAGTAAGAGCCTGGCGCGCATTTAATAGCGACCGTCGTATCCCGACGGCGCCTGAACAGATTACTGCGACCGTCGTATACCGGTATTACCCGAGCTTCCCAAGCTCGTGAAGCGGGTTCGACTCCCGTCGGTCGCTTATGATTTAAGTCTTTGAAATACAAAGACTTATGCTTCAACCGAAAAATCGGAGAAGCACCTTATTTATCCAAAGTCACACGAATAGTCACAGTTCGTGTGGTAAAGGGGGAGAGGTGCATACTCCGTATTCGCTTTTTACGAGAACTTCTAAGAAAACCGGCAAGACCAGTTGGTATGCTCGATTCTGGGATGAAGAGGCTCAGCGATTTATTTGTACCCGCGCGCTGCATGTTCCATTTGCGGGGAGAAGAAACGGTCGGGATCTTGCAGCTCAGGCAGCCCAGGCTCTCGTAACAAAAATGAAGAGAGAATCAGACCCTCTACTCGTCGAATTCCTCACTGCTTTTTGGGCACCTGGCAGTAGATACATTCGATCACGCGAAATCGTAGATCAAAAACCGCTTTCTCTCGACTATCTCGACCACAATCGAAGAGCCATACAACTATACATTGCACCATACCCGGGTTTTAAAACGCTCCGTCTATCAAAACTCAAAGCTGGAATTGTCAAAGACTGGCAGCTTTGGGCGATGGAACATGGCGCGACTCCGCGATCCTGCAATATTGCGCTTCAAGCACTCAGAGTACCAATACGAGATGCTGTCATGAGGGGAGAAATACCAGCTGATCCTTTGGCAATCGTAAAGAAAGTGCCAGAACACCCGCGTGAGCGCGGTGTTCTCTCAATCGCGGAAATTAATGCCCTCATTAAAGCTGATGAGCATGATCCTAGAATCAAAGCAGCTATATTGCTCGCAACTTTAGGTGGCTTGAGAAGAGGAGAAATCAGAGGCTTGCGCTGGGGAGATATCGATTGGGCTGCGAGTGTCCTTTATGTACGTCACAACACTGTGGATCAAGAAAGGGACAAAGCTCCAAAGGCAGGCTCTTTCCGAATAATCCCTATTCATAAATCGGTCCTAGAAGAACTCAAGAGACTTTTCAGTATTGCTCCATTACAGGGAGATGATGATTTTGTTTTCTTTTCCACAAGTAAATCCAAATCACCAATCACAGGTCGAACTTTGCTTGATGGACTTCACAGAATGCTCAAGGCTATTGGTATCGATGAAGAAGAAAGAAAGAGAAGGAATTTGAATCTTCACGCAATGAGGCATAGTTTTATAACACTAGCGCGCAATCTCGGAATGCCTGATATTTCAGTCATGGCATTGAGCGGGCATAAATCACCAGAAATGCTGACGAGGTATAGTCATGGTAATCAAACACTTGATTTTCAAGTAGTACGATCAAAGATGGAGGGGGCGATTCAATGAGTGAAAAAGAAAAACAAGAACCAAAATCTATGGGAGAAAAGCTTATAAGCTATATGAAAGGAGAATATAAATTTCCTGATTATGAATTTGATGATCTCTATAAGGAAGAACATATAATATATAGAGTACCAGTTTCAACTTTCAAAGAATTACGAAAAAAAGGGTTTAAAAATAAGACTATTGCAGAAATGTATGGGCTGTCAGAGATGAAGATAAGGAAAATATTAAAAGAGTCGAATGATAATAAAAAATTCGTTGTTCATATTCATGAAAGCACACCACTTCAATATTCTGAAATTAGAACTGCAAAGAGAATTACTGATTCATATGGACATGAAATAAACCCTTATGATATTATTGACCTATAAATACCGCTAGGGAGAACAAGCGTAAGGATAACTGATGCCTGCCCGATGCGGTGCCTTGATGCTTCTTGGAGAGTCAAGGCGAGAGGCGACAAGCATGATCTGATCGCCGACATCATCTCCTCTGCAAAGAGGG
The DNA here is from genome assembly GCA_002070755.1 of Spirochaetes bacterium ADurb.Bin110. The sequence goes on from MWDY01000036.1 coordinate 2,335, forward strand.
GTGTATTGTCGGAGACCAGATATGTATTCTGAAACATCTTCTCGCCGTTTTCTCTCGCGTCAAGAAGCTGCAAACCAATTAGGTATTAGCCTTCCTACGCTAGCCCGTCGTTTAGCCGATAGATCGATCCCCTATACAAAACTTGGCGGCAGAATATTAATCCCAGCTGAATTTTTTGAGCAACTCGCAAACAGTGCTCTCTCAAATCAGGGGAGGCAATAAATGAGCGCGCAGACCGTAAATTCGGACGCGCTCATTAGCGTCCTCCTTCCAGAACTAAGAAAACTCTGCAGCAACGCTCCTCAATTTGGAGAAATCTCTCTCAGCGCAACAATCCATGATGGTGATGTTGGCCGTATTTCCATAGGAATCCAAACAACACGAAAAATCGCAACGCCTTCATTGCGTGGAGGAAACCGATGAAACGGCATAATCTGCGCAATTGGCTACTTATGACCTGCAAAATTGATGGAATAATCGAAATAGGTCTCGGAAACACTATATATTTCTGGCCGTGGAAGTCGCTTTATAAAGGTTACAGCACGGAAAATCATATTGTTGTGAAAGCCAATGACTTTCGTACTGGTCTTGGGATTCAAAAGCTAACAAATAAGGCAATTCGAGCGTATGCGGCGAAAATGCTTCGGGAGGCGTCACGATGAAAAGCGACGTCTTCGCACGAGTACCAATTGCTGTATTGGAAGATAGCAGACTCTCTTCAATTGAAAAAATAACGCTAATTGTCTTGCTCTCATTCATAATCGGTTCAAAAAATGAATGTTGGCCTTCTCTGTCAAAAATCGCTCACCGCGCGAGTATTACAAGGCGAAGCGTGATCCGCGCACTTAATATGCTCGAGAGAAAAAAAATTATCACACGCACCAGACGGCGAGAGAATGGAACTTCTGAACCAACTTCCACCCTTTATCGATTAGCTGGTGACTATATTTCACTAGGTAGTGACACTATGTCACTAGAGGTAGTGACAGAATGTCACCTAGGTAGTGACACTATGTCACCCGAATTAGATAATAGAATAAGAAAAGAATCTACAGCTTCGCTGTCGGGCCAAAAGAAAAAGGTACTCCCTGAAATCGTCCTCGAAATTGAAAAAATACTAAAAGCCGAATGCGATCATCGCGGCATTACTTGGGAATATGCGAAGGAATGGAAAAGCATCGAAAGCCTTGCCAGTCTAATAACAGACCATGCCACGCTTCTCTCTCTTTCCCGTAAATTCATCGAACTCACCAAAGCGCCCTCTGGCTTCCTTTCGGGCAAGCCCCCCACCGCAAGTCTTCTCAAATCCTGCCTGGCCACGGTCGAAGCCTCCATGCCCAAATCATCTGAACCTCAAAAACTACTCCGAAAAGCAGTGCAGGCATTTATATGCCCGAAATGCGGTGCGCAGATCATTCAGGGCGACGTCGCCTGCCAAGAATGCGGCACGCTTGTGCAGGAACTTGAGGAGAAGACGGTATGAAAAAGGACTATTACGCATACGAGACCGCACTGCTTGGGCAAGTCTTGAACATACCTTCTATCATCGAAGAGCACTCGATTAGCGCGGAGCTCTTCGAAGACCGAAATTATCGAACGATCTTCGAAGCAGTCCAGAGAGCGCGTAATAAGGGGCTTAAACCGGACCTGCTCACGATTGGAGAAGAATTGCGAACCGTAGGGCGTGAAGACCTTGCCGTCGCGCTCGCTGGCATTGAGCCGCTATCCGCCGCGAACGCACAATTCTACACGGAACAGCTCAGGGAACGCCTCAGATCGTACAACTTGAGCTTGAGCCTTTCCTATGCAAAGGAGCTTCTCGAACGCGGCGAACCAACGTTAAGCGTAGTTGAAAATCTTTTCACAAGCGCAACAGCCGCGATGCAGGCGGCGCCCGAGACGGTAGACAATTCCGCCTCGCGCTTGATTCAAGACTACGGACAAGCACTGCAGGCAAAGATCAAGGCGCGGAAGGAACGCTCGCTCATTGAAATCGGCTTCGGTGTCAGGGCGCTCGATGCATTTTCAGGCGCGATACACCCCGGCGAAATCGTGATAATCGCCGCGCGCCCAGGTACGGGTAAGACATCCCTCGCGCTTCAGACCGCGATGCACTGCGCGGGAACGCTGCGGCTTCCTTCAGCATTCTTCTCTTTCGAGATGTTAAAGAATGAGGTTCTTGATCGGCTTCTGGCACAAAAGGGCGCCGCGATGCTCCGGGATATTCGCGACGGTCGAGTTGACATTGATTCGATCTATACCGCGATGGTCGAACTTGGGGAGTTACCGCTTTCAATTTATGACGGGCGGCATGACCTGGGGCTCTTGCGCGCACGTCTTCGCCGCGAGAAGGCGCTTCATAATTTACAGGTGGCATTTTTAGACTACATAGGCCTCATTGACGCAGGGATGATGGGCAATGCACCCCGGTGGGAACGTATCGCAGAAATCTCGCGCAGCTTAAAGCTTCTCGCGCTTGAACTGAAAATCGCCATTTTCATCGTCGCACAATTAAACCGTGATGCGGACGGTACAGAACCCACACTTGGTAACCTTCGCGATTCGGGCTCACTCGAGCAAGACGCGGACCGTGTGCTTCTTCTATATCGGCCCAATTCCTCGGGTGACGATTCGCGAATAATCGCGCACCTTGCGAAAAATCGACACGGGCGAACTGGTCGGTTGGACCTCAACTTCAGTGGTGAGAACGTTAGGTTTTCATAATTAAAAAGGACATAGGCAGTCATGCATAATCTACGAATAGCGCCTTTAGAACTAAATTCAATATATCCTGAAAAATTTCAATTTAGATTGGAATAGCGGCAATCCTAATAGCACTAATAAGCATTTTACAAGAGAGCATGAGATTTGAGAAATAAAGAACTAGATTCACCTCTAGCACCCTAATATTAGGCTTCATTACCATCATCTTTCAGCCAACTAAAGGATGATCGTGATAATAACAGCGAAGGGAACAGCGATGAAGAAGATACCTGAGGGCCGAAGATTTAAACCGGGACAAAGCGGCAATCCTAAAGGAAGACCCAAAAAAGAAAATACTTGGAAGTACATCCTAAATACATTGCTTTCTTTTGAAGATGTGACGATGCCTGATGGCTCAAAGATTAGTAGGAAGCGAGCAATTGCACTACGCATGGTTCAGGAAGCATTGAAAGGACGTGTTGATGCCGCGAATCTCATCGTCAAGTACACAGAAAGTCCAGAGCCGATGAAAATAAGTGCTGTGGACACGGAAGGAAGTCCATTATCTGGCGCAATATTCATGATGAAAAAGGAGACGCTGGAATCATGGAATAAGCGAATGCAGAATAAAAAAGATAAAAGCAGCCAATAAAGCCCTGATGTCTTGATAGCAATCTCAATATTTCTTTCTGACTTCGATCATTTCAATTATTGACTATTTAATTAACTAAAAGGTAAATATTTTTCATATGACCCTATAATTACGAGAATGATCTTTCGCCCAGAAAACAGCCTAAAGTATTGAATGATTATCTATAGAGTTATTACTTACTTGCACACCTTGATTTTATTTTGAGATTACTATTAACGCTTGGGAGATATTTATTCAAGCTTGCGGACATCCTTCTTTTTCTTTTCACTCAACCGATCGTCTAGCTTCTCAATCCCTTTGAACGCTTTGCGGACGAGAACGCCAATAAGCTTTGAGGAGTCCAAAGCCGAGGAATGCGCCGACGGACGTTGAGACAAGACTCGATCCAGCTCCTTCAAAACCAAATCCCATTTTTAAGCCTGCGAAATCATTCTTGTCTTAAGTTTTTAATAGCCCGAGAACTTTACAACCCTGTTTGAACGACTATTTTTGTTAACAAACCGCTCATTACCACTTACTCAAAAAGAATTAAGAGTCAAAAACTCTGCTTCCATTAAACTGCATATTTCAAATCATTCAAAAAACAAATCCGCTGGCTGGTCCTCCGAGTTTAGGCCCTCAGACCACTTACGACCAAGAAGGGGGATTCTCTTGGTCCCAGCGGATACTTTAAGTATACCATTGATTTAATTTTTGCAAGCTTAATTTATTTTAAAATAACAATATAACGAGCTTGCTAGGCTCGTGAACCAAGCAGAAGGGTTGCCGACTACTCAAGGATAAAGTCTTTGTAAAGCAAAGAGTTATGTTTCGGCTGCAATACTGGATAACCTGTTCATTTTTTTCAAAAGTCACATGAAAAGTCACATTTTTACTGTTATAAGGCTTTCTGAAGCAGCTGCCTTCATATGAAAAGCTTCTTTCTTACATATCAATCACAAAGCGACTATGGTATAATTCAACAAAGTATCACAAACCACTTCAGAATCAAGGAGCTTGCTGCATGGACAATAAAAAAGAACAGGAACGCGCTGAACTCCATCGCACCATCTGGAACATCGCCAACGATCTGCGAGGCAGTGTTGATGGCTGGGATTTCAAGCAGTACGTTCTCGGAATCCTGTTCTATCGCTACATATCAGAAAACATTACCGCGTATATTAACAAAAGCGAGCACGAAGCCGGTAACGCTGGATTCGATTATGCCCGGCTCTCCGACAGCGAAGCAGAACAGGCTCGCGAAGATCTTGTACAAACCAAAGGTTTCTTTATCCTGCCGAGCGAACTTTTCGAGAATGTCCGCGCTCGCGCAAAACAAGACGAAAATCTAAACGAAACTCTCGAACATGTCTTCAAGAATATCGAAGCTTCAGCCCAGGGCAGCGAGAGCGAGGACGATTTCAAAGGCCTCTTTGATGATATCGATGTCAACAGCAACAAGCTGGGGCCGACAGTTGTAAAGCGCAACGAAAAGCTGGTTAAACTGCTCGATGCCGTGGGGGATATGAAACTCGGCAATTATCAGGACAACAACATTGACGCGTTCGGCGATGCCTACGAGTTCTTGATGAGCATGTACGCTTCCAACGCCGGCAAATCAGGCGGTGAGTTTTTCACTCCACAAGAAGTCTCAGAACTTTTAACCCGCCTTGCCCTGGTGGGCAAAACCGAGGTCAACAAGGTTTACGACCCCGCCTGCGGTTCAGGCTCCTTGCTTCTGAAATTCGCCAAGATTCTGGGTAAGGACAAGGTCCGCCTGGGGTTTTTCGGTCAGGAAATCAACATCACCACTTACAATCTTTGCCGTATCAACATGTTCCTGCATGATATCGATTATGACAAATTCGATATTGCGTTGGGCGACACGTTGACTGACCCGAAGCACTGGGACGAAGAGCCTTTTGAAGCCATTGTTTCCAACCCGCCATATTCCATCAAGTGGAAGGGTGACAGCGATCCGGTACTCATTAATGATCCTCGCTTCTCCCCGGCAGGTGTGCTGGCACCCAAATCCAAAGCGGATCTTGCCTTCATCATGCACAGCCTTTCGTGGCTCGCGACCAATGGAACAGCTGCCATCGTTTGTTTCCCGGGTGTGATGTACCGAGGCGGGGCCGAGCAGAAAATCCGGCAGTATCTTATTGACAACAACTATATCGATTGCATCATCCAGTTGCCGGACAACTTGTTTTTCGGCACGAGCATCGCCACCTGTATCATGGTGCTGAAAAAATCAAAGGCAGACAATAGCACACTCTTCATTGATGCATCGAAGGAATTTGTCAAAGTTACAAACAACAACAAGCTCACACAGAAAAATATCGAAACCATTGTAGCAGCCTTTGCAGAGCGGAAGGATATCCAGCATTTCTGCACGCTTGTGCCGAATTCAGCCATTGCTGCAAAAGAATACAATCTCTCCGTTTCCACCTATGTCGAACAGAAGGATACGCGGGAGGTTGTCGACATTGTACAGCTCAATGCCGAAATTGAACAGATTGTAGCGCGGGAGCAGGTTTTGCGCGAAGAGATTGCGAAAATCATAGCGGACATTGAGGGTGGAAAATGAGCAGGCTGGATGCGCTGATTGCCGAGCTGTGCCCGGATGGGGTGGAGTATGTTGAACTTGAAAAAGTTATAGAAATTACTGATGGTTATCCTTTTAAAAGCAACGAAATTAAGGAAATAGGTGAATTCCCATTAATTAAAATATCTGAAATAAATAACGGAGAAATTCATAAGGGTAATTTTTTTATAGCCGAGTTACCTGAAAATATAAAAAATAAACAAATATTATCCGGCAAAGAAGTATTAGTAGCCATGTCAGGCTCAACAGGCAAGACGGGTATTAATAGGTTTTCAAAAATATTAGTTAATCAGCGAATTGCTATTCTAAGAAACCACGAAAAATTTTTAACAAATGGATTCATGAAACATTTGCTAGTAAACTCGAAATTTGAAAAGTATTGCTTTGAACATGGAACAGGACCGCAAAGAAATTTGAGTAAATCCGATATTTACAAATACCGCATCCCAATACCCCCGCTTCCTGTCCAGCATGAAATCGTCCGCATCCTGGACACATTCACCGAGCTTACCGCTGAGCTTACCGCTGAGCTTACCGCTGAGCTTACCGCTAGGCGCAAGCAGTATGAGTATTATCGGGATTGGCTGTTGTCATTCAATGATAAAGAACGATATCCGGATGGGGTGGAGTATGTTGAATTGGGAGAAGTGTCTAATGTTCTTCGTGGGCGTAGATTAACAAAAAGTCAACTTTCCAGTGCTGGAAAATTTCCAGTTTTTCATGGTGGCTTGGCCCCATTAGGTTATTATGAGCAGTATAATAGACCTGCAAATACCGTTATGGTAATTAATGTTGGTGCCTCCGCTGGTACTGTAGGCTATAGTCGTGTCGATTTTTGGTCTTCTGATGGTTGTTACTGTATTGAACAAACGGAGCTTTTAAATAGTAAGTTTTTATACTATCTACTCATTGGGTTCCAACCTTTCTTGATGTCTAGAGTGAGAGTTGCGGGTATCCCAACGCTTGATGCAATTGTGGTTGAGAAACTACAAATCCCCCTCCCCCCACTCTCCGAGCAGCACCGCATCGTCGAAATCCTTGATCGCTTCGATGCCCTCTGCAACGACCTCACGAGCGGTCTTCCCGCCGAGATTGAGGCCCGTCGCAAGCAGTATGAGTATTATCGTGACAAGCTCCTCACCTTCAAGGAGAAAAAGGCATGAGCGCCTACAATATTGTCGCCAGCACCGACGAGGCGACCGTTGTTGCAGAATATGAGCCCGATACTTACGGCCGTTCCGAACAATACCAGAGTGAAGCTGAACTCGAACAAGAATTCATCAATCTTCTCAAATCCCAAGGCTATGAATACCTCTCCATCCATGACGAAGCCGCGCTCATCTCCAATCTTCGGAAACAGCTTGAGATACTCAACAGTTTTGCCTTTACCGACAACGAGTGGAAGCGGTTCTATGCAGAGAACCTTGCCAATCCCAACGAGGGAATTGTCGAAAAGACCCGCAAGATCCAGGACGACTATCAGCAGATTCTTCATCGCGATGACGGTACAACGAAGAACATCTATCTCCTGGATAAAAAAAACATCCACAACAACCGTCTGCAGGTCATAAATCAGTATGAGCAGCCGGGCGGTACCCATGCCACACGCTATGACGTAACCATTCTGGTGAACGGCCTGCCTCTGGTCCATGTGGAACTCAAACGGCGCGGGGTCGCTATCCGTGAAGCCTTCAACCAGATAAACCGTTACCAGCGCGACAGCTTCTGGGCTTCCTCTGGCTTGTTCGAATACGTGCAGATGTTTGTGATCTCCAATGGAACCCACACCAAGTACTACAGCAACTCCACCCGAAGCGCCCACATCAAGGAATTGAGCGCCGGCGAACGCAAACGCAACCGGAAAACCAGCCACAGCTTCGAGTTCACCAGTTTCTGGGCTGACGCGAATAACAAAATTATCCCGGATCTTGTCGATTTCACCAAAACCTTTTTCTCAAAACATACCATTCTGAACATTCTGATCAAGTATTGTGTCTTTACCTCGGAGAACCTGCTCCTCGTCATGCGCCCCTACCAGATCGCAGCAACCGAACGAATCTTGTCGAAAATTGCCATTGCTTCGAACTATAAAAAAATGGGCACAGTGGAAGCAGGGGGCTACATCTGGCACACCACAGGTTCAGGTAAAACCCTGACCAGTTTCAAGACTGCCCAGCTTGCCTCACAACTGCCGTATATCGACAAGGTACTCTTCGTCGTGGATAGAAAGGACCTTGATTACCAGACCATCAAGGAATATGAACGCTTCCAGAAAGGCGCGGCCAACGGCAATCGCTCAACGCGAATTCTCCAGCGCCAGCTGGAAGACCGCGACGAACATGGCGCTCCCCATACTTACAAAATCATTGTCACCACCATTCAGAAACTCGACAGGTTCATCAGCCATAATCGGCAGCATGACATCTATAAAAAGCATGTAGTGATTATCTTCGACGAATGCCACCGCTCCCAGTTCGGCGACATGCACCAGGCCATTACCAAAAGCTTCAAGAATTATCACCTGTTCGGTTTTACTGGTACACCGATTTTTGCGGTCAATTCTGGTTCTGGCGGCAACCCCCTGCTCAAAACCACCGAGCAGGCTTTTGGCGAAAAACTGCATACCTACACCATTGTCGATGCTATCAACGATGGGAACGTCTTGCCGTTCAGGATTGACTTCATCAACACCATCAAGGAACCTGACGACATAATCGACCGCAAAGTCTATGCCATCGATACTGAAAAGGCACTGGCGGACCCGAAGCGGGTAAACGAGATTGTCTCCTATGTCCTCGAACATTTCGACCAAAAGACCAAGCGCGGCAATTCTTATTCGTTCACCGCCAAATGGGAGGAAGCCAATCCCGATAGTCCGCGGGAAATGATCGAAAAGCAGGAAACACTAAGGTTGGATGGTTTCAACTCCATCTTTGCTGTCGCTTCCATCCCCATGGCAATCAAGTACTACACCGCTTTCAAGAAGCAGATTGCTGAGCAGCGGCGCAATCTCACCGTTGCCACCATTTTCAGCTTCAGCCCGAACGAGGAAGAGCCTGAGGGCCTTTTGTCAGATGAGGACTTCAACACCGACGGCCTGGACCAGAGCTCACGGGATTCCCTTGCATCTGCCATCAAGGATTACAATGCGAGGTTCGGCACCAATTATGATACCTCCGCAGAGAAATTTGAGAATTACTACAAAGATCTGTCCCTCCGCATGAAAAACCGCGAGATCGACATCCTAATCGTGGTTAATATGTTCCTAACCGGCTTTGACGCCACCACGCTCAACACCCTGTGGGTGGACAAGAACCTGCGCCAGCACGGGCTCATTCAGGCCTTCTCGCGGACCAACCGCATTTTGAATAGCATCAAGACCTTTGGGAATATTGTCTGCTTCCGCGATCTGAAAGAAGAGACCGACAAGGCAATTGCGCTATTCGGGAACAAAGACGCAGGCGGCATCGTCCTTTTGCGTACCTATGATGAGTACTATAACGGCTACGATGAGCATGGTGAGCACAAGCCAGGCTATAGAGAATTGATTGCTGAGCTTATTGCACAGTATCCTCTCGGTCAGCCTCTTGTAGGCGAGGAAGCGCAGAAGGATTTCATCAGGCTCTATGGTGCTATTCTGAAACTGCGGAACATCCTGACATCGTTTGACGACTTTGAAGGCAATGAACTATTACCCGAGCGGGACTTCCAGGACTACCAGAGTGTGTACCTCGATCTGTACCAGGAATTCAGGAAAGCCTCAGGCGCCGAGAAAGAAGCTATCAACGACGACATCATTTTCGAAATTGAGCTCATCCGCCAGATCGAAGTTAACGTCGACTACATCCTCATGCTGGTCGAGAAGTACCGCCAGTCCAACTGCCAGGATAAGAATATCCTCACGACAATCGACAAGGCAATCAATGCGAGCCTCCAGCTTCGCAGCAAGAAAGAGCTGATTGAGCGATTCATTGAGCAGGTCAACGCATCCACCAACGTGGATGAGGAATGGCGCACTTTCCTGCAAAAACGCATGCAAGAAGACCTTGCCTCCATCATCGCGCAGGAACGGCTTAAGCCTGAAGAGACCGAGCACCTCATCAGGAACGCCTTGCGGGACGGCGTGCTGAAGACAACGGGAACCGCCATCGACAAAATCATGCCGCCGGTTTCCCGTTTTGGCGGCAGTAACCGCGCTGCGAAAAAACAAACCATTATTGACAAGCTTATGCAGTTCTTTGAGAAGTACTTTGGAGTGGTGTAAGGGTGGTCCAGTAGTTTGATAGATTGCATGCAAAGGGAAGCTTTAATATGGATGGGAATAGTATAAATTCTGAAAAAAAACTTGTGGCTATTGATTTTGCCATTGATACAATAGCAGCATTCATCCCAGTCTTAGGTCCTTTTTTAAAAACAATTACCAGCCTTGCTCGAATAAAAATGAATGAACAATCCCAAATTAAATTAGAAAAGCGTTTATTAGATCTTGAAAGGGAGATTGAGAAAATAAACAACACACTCGGAGGCGGTCAATTAAACTATGAATCATTTCTTTTGGCTCCAGAAATAATTAAGGAGTATCTGATTACGGATGATGAAGAAAGAGCAAAAGACTATATCAGGCTGGTTGCGGGAATGTTCAGCTCTGGAAGAATTGAATTCGACAGCTTGAAAGAAGCATTAAACATAATTTCATCTTTATCAAAGAATGAGTATAGAATTTTCCAGCTTTTACCTGAGGGCTATGAAACTTGGAATGAAATTTTTCCTGATAAACCTTATCAGAACGATAAAGACGGCTGGATAGCTGCGCTTAATAAATTAAAAAGCAAATATCTAATTGACATTAAATTACCTTTATATCCCGGCAGTGTGAATACTGAAATTAGATTCTCTGATGATGAAGAAGTAAGTTTGACCAATTATGGGAAAAGAATAATTGAAACAATAAAAAATTGCGAACAAACTTAACACTATTCGAAAATAGATTAGTTCTTCCAACTTCATAGTTTTTATAATGCTCTTCAAAAAAGTCACACAAAAAGTCACACTTTTTCGCTGATTCCTTCTGATACGCCTTGGAATAAATTTAGCTTGATTGATTAAGCTATTATTTGTATAATATGAATATAAACGTACGAAGTGATTCGTGCTGATTTTGGATGATACGGTTGCCGGCGAGCTTCCCAAGCTCGTGAAGCGGGTTCGACTCCCGTCGGTCGCTAAAAGAATTCTTTTAATCGAAAGAGAACCATCTTTCTTATCTAATTTTCCTTAAGACTCTCCTTCTATCAATCTTATGTATTGAGACTGATTGGCCTCATGTTTTCTTAATAATTCACCCCGAATATAGATATATTTTTGGTTCTTAATAGGAATCTCAGCGTTATCTGTAAGGAGCTTTTCTTAGACGAGCTCTTATTCAATTCAATTGGATTGCAGCAAATTCTGGTGGTTATGGTATCACGGTGGATACTTGGGATATTAGTCAGTTGCCAGCCGGCTGTGTGTTTGATATGCAATTCGATGCATATAGCATACCTGACAAATTCATTGTTGAATATCCTGATGGGCATACAGCAAAAGATACGGGATGGCGAGGAGATTCATGGTATGAAGGCGATCCGCTCTATCCAGGAGGAATTGCAGGTGCTGGCGCAGGACAAATAGATTCTATGTTTACCAAAGGTTCACAGCAACACTTTAAGATTACTGTCATAGGTCCTGATGCTGGAACCGCGTGGGAATATAGTATCCGCGCCAGAATGCCTTAAAATTTTGCTCCTGTTTTCCTAGTTAGCTTAGTCGGCCATTTTTTGAAGGATACTTCAGAAAATGGCCAATTTTTATATAACCATTTGGGTAAAAACCCACCTCTGCTATATGGACACCCCTTCCTCATAAACTCAATTTATAGCAAGATAAACTTGAGCTGAAATAATAATTGCCCAATATTCTGTATTTAATAAGCTCAAGGAATTATCATGTCGATACTGGCCATGGCGCTGACTCTCGTTGGAGGGCTCGCTCTTTTCATGTATGGAATGGAGCGGTCGAGCGAAGGTATTCAGCGGGCAGCAGGCGAGCGGCTCCAGAGTGTCCTAAACATGATGACGAAAAACAGCATAATGGGAGTACTTACAGGCACGCTGGTGACCATTGCGGTTCAGTCATCGTCGGCCACGACGGTCATGCTCATAACCTTTGTCAATGCAGGCCTTCTTTCCCTTACACAGGCTATTGGCGTCATTATGGGCGCGAATATTGGCACAACGCTTACGGGCTGGATAATAGCCGCGGTCGGTATAGCAAAATTCAGCATAACTTCGCTTGCGGTGCCTCTTTTCGGAATCGGGTTCTTGATGTCCCTTTCAAAGCGTAAATCCGACGAGTTCAAAAGCTACGGACGCGCTATCATGGGATTGGCCTTCATTTTTCTAGGCCTTGATTTCATTCAAAGCGCAATTCCCACACCATCAGCCAATGCTCTGCTGTTTATCCGCAATTTTTCTAGCCTTGGTTATGCATCTATTTTGCTAGCTGTCTTAATCGGAACTGCTTTTACGATTCTGGTCCATGCCTCCAGCGCCACATTGGCCATAGTCATAACAATGGCATCTCAGGGTATCATCGATTTCAACATCGCTGC
>MWDY01000037.1 GCA_002070755.1 Spirochaetes bacterium ADurb.Bin110
CTCTCTGTCCTGGGTATCAATATATATCTGGAAAAGGGCGGTGCCAATGATACCGCAGGACCTATTTATCTCCGTGAACCGGAAATAGGCACTCCAATAGCGCGCTGATTAAATCTCCTTTTTATAAGCCCTGGTGCGCTTATGTTGGCGCTTGGGATAATCCTTCCATATGCTCTGAACTTTGATATTATCCTCGAGCTCCAGATTGGTTTCTGCATATTCGACACCTGCTTCCATGGCACTGCGCTGAAGCTCGTTCATAACCAGGGCAAGCACGCCCCGAGACTGATATTCGGGACGAACAGCTACGAGATATAGATCAAGCACCTTTGGATTATTCAGCGCTTTTAAGACATGATACCAGCCTGTTGGAAAGAGTCTGCCTCGCGATCTATAGAAAGCTTCCGAAAGACTAGGCATGGCTATGCCAAATCCTATTAGGCGCTCATCTTTATCTACCAGAATCTTGGTAAATCGTGGATCCACAAAGCCAAGATACTGCTTGATATAGTCCTCTACCTGGCGCTCGCTCAAAGGCGTTGTTCCATAGAGATCGCCATATGTTTCATCTATTAGCGCAAAGAGCTGCTTGCCGAATTTTTCGACGATGACGCGCTTGTCCTTCCATTCGAACAGCCGCACCCCGGAGCGTTTTGCGAGCAAATCAGCCACATGCTGGACTTTCTCCGGAATCTCCTTAGGGGTGAAGATTTGGAATTGAAGCCAGTCCACATCCTTTCGGTAACCAAGCATCTCCAAATGCTGAGGATAATAGGGATAATTGTAGATCGTAGCTAAGGTCGCACGCTCATTAAAGCCTTCCACCAGCATGCCTTCCCGATCGAGGTCAGTAAAACCCAAAGGCCCATGCAGCGCCTCCATACCCTTCGAAGCCGCCCATTCCTCAACAGTCTTGAAGAGCATTGCGGAGACCTCGGAATCATCTATAAAATCGATCCAGCCAAAACGACCCCATGCCTTTCCCCATTTTTCTATAAAGCGGTGATTGATTATGCCTGCAATGCGGCCAACGATTTTTTCGTCTTTCCATGCTGTCCAATATTCTGCCTCACAAAATTCGAAAGCCGCATTCTTATCTTTGCTTAATGTACGCAGTTCATCAAAGCGGGGAGCGGGTACATAGTTGGGTTGATCCCAATAAAGGCGCACAGGAAAATCTATGAATCGTTTCAGATCTTTCCGGCTTTCGACCTTACTAATCTCTACAGGCATCATTTCCCCCTTTTTCAGTTCTCCATTCTTCGATGAAAAGCTCATAGGCTGCGATTGTGGCCTCTGAAATTAGATCTCCAAGCAAACCACGGCCTAACCAATCATTTCCATCTAGCACATATAGGTGAGCAAGTTGATTTTCTGCATCTCCAATCGAAAAGGCAGGGTCGGTAGCACGACGATGTCCTAGGCCATTCAATGTTCCATCGAACACTTCCATGTATTTTTGATCAAACCAGCTGGCCATTCAAACCCCAACTTCAAAATCCTGCAAATTATAGCCTTAGAGGTCAAAATCTTACAAGGTATTGACCAAGGGGCATTTTTGAGATATACAACCACCTGCGTGGCGGGATAGCTCAGTTGGCAGAGCAAGCGGCTCATATCCGCTGGGTCGTGGGTTCAATCCCCTCTCCCGCTAGGTACAAGAAAAGGCTCCCTGAAGGGGAGCCTTTTTTGTTGTTATTTATTTATATATCAATACTTTTCATAATATTGCCAATTATTGCAAGTTTACTATATTTTTCTCTTTAACCCTTGACTTTACTCAATTTTGTAGACATATTGTAGATATATTGTAGATTTTAAACATGCTAATGTGAGGTGGCAGGCATGGGAGTAGCAATAAGAAAGAAGCACAACAAACTATATCTAGATATCTATTATAAGGGAAGAAGAAGATGGGAAAGCCTCGGCCTATCTTTAACCGGCGACAAGCAACAGGATAGAGAAGCCTTGCGCTTAGCAAACATCGCCAGGGTAAAGCGTGAGCAGCAACTCTTTTCACAGGAATGGGGTATTCTTGACCCAGTAGGAAGCAAGAAACATCTATTAGACTATTGCCAGGAAATCGCTCAGAGCATGCCCCCCAGAAGACATCTCCATAAAGCCATACCCTACATCAAAGAATATGGAGGGAATATTCGCCTGGATGCTGTTGACGAACAATGGCTCGAAGGATTTAAGGCATTTCTCCTATCCAAACAAGTATTAAAGCAGATTACTGCAGCTCACTATTTCTCAGCTGTCTGCCACGTACTTCGAATAGCATGTAAGAATCGACTGATATCACACAACCCTGCAGAGCATATTAAAAAAATCTCAGAACCTGAACCAATTAAAGTATGGCTTACACCAGAAGAGCTCGAACGCCTCGCTGTGACACCTCTTGGAGGCAAGCTTGGCTCAGCAATCAAGAGAAGCTTCCTTTTTGCATGCATGGTTGGATTAAGAATTTCTGATCTTCAAACCCTTCGATGGGGAGACATCCAACGAACACCGGAGCCAACTATCTTAAAGAGGCAAAAGAAAACAGAAAAGGTAGTTGGGGTGCCGATTAACCATTCAGCATGGTCAATCATTGATGATGGCAGGCTACACCATCAAGATGAATATATCTTTCCTGAGCTTCAGACAAAAACCAGTGCAACACAATATTTCAGGGCTTGGGCTAAAGCAGCAGGTATTGAAAAGAAAATAGGATGGCACACTGCGCGACATACGTTCGCCGTCCTGGCCCTTGAAAATGGGGCAGACCTCTATACTGTCAGTAAGCTGCTCGGCCATACTGATATTCAGACTACTCAGATCTATGCCAAAGCAACGGATAAAATGAAACGATCTGCGGTCGAGCTCTTGCCTGAAATCCAACTAGATAATAAGGTGGCATCATTAAAGTATAGGAAATATATTGATGGAAACAGTGATTGAAATTGAGAGAAGATACCAGTGGTGCAGGTATTTATTGCACATATAATCAGGATCTAATATTTTTCACTCAAATACGATTCGGGAATATCTAAATTCAAGATATTAGTAGAGGAGGTTTTCAGTAATGGCTGATGATTCTGAACGAGATTTCGGATCGTCAATTTTTCCAAAAGAAAATAATGATGATTTAGTTGAAAACAATATATGGATTCAGGAAGCCGTAAAGAAACTTCAACTGGAGATTTTGCCAAAACTCAAAAAAGCAGAACATGAATTCCTTAGTGCTGCTGCTAAAGAAAAAAATATAAAAATACATGAACTCTTAAAACAAGCCGAAGAAGATTGCATTAAGAGACTTATTGAAGAAGATAACGAATCAATAAAGCGACAAATAGATTCTGTCCAATATCGTTTTATAAAACCAGAAGAGTACTGGGAAAAAGCACGAGAATATGTTGCAAAATCTCTTTCAGGAAATAGCCCCAATATAGACGCGCCAGATGATGATTTTTTTACAATTGTAAATTCTCTTAGCTTGGCAGAACAACAAAGGAAAAATCAAAAAGAACGTATGCAAAAACAATTTCAAAACAATAAAGAGTATTTAACTAAATACCAAATCTATTTATCCTTGTCTTACAATCATAATATTGTTAGGCTTTTCAGTGAATGGATGGAGTATTGGGGGGATAAAAACGCAATATACTTTGCCGCTATGAAAAAAGGAATTCCGGTAGAACGCCTAGAGAGTGAAATGCAGCAAAAAACTTACTCCTTTGAAGATGCTAAAATAGGAAAACGAGTAAGAGAAGGAGGACGAAAAGGTGCTAAAACAGCATCAATACAATCAAAAAAAGAAGAAAGAATGAGAAAAGCTGTTGAGCTATATTATGAATATAAAGCGAAATATAAAAATTATCGAGAATTAGTTATAATAAATATGGTTGCTGATGAAATAGAAGTTAGCAACTCAACAGTATATAGATATCTAAAGAGCATGAAAAAGTAAAGTGTTTTTTACCTTCTGCAATTGCATTAAACTATAAGTGTGTTTAATATAAACTAAAAATCCCTGAAAATATCACCTAGATTTCCCTGGTGTTATCATCGGGAATTCCCTGGAAAAAGCAGGGGCAGTTGAATACTGCCTCCTGGTAATCCAGAATCCCTTAGTCGAAGGACGAACAACGACAAGGGAGGATCAAAGAAGGTGATCAACATGCCCCAAATACAAAGTATCAGGGAACAGTACCAGAAAGGAAGCTCAGTGGCTGAAATATCCAGAACCTTTGGAGTCGACCCCAAAACCATACGAAAGTATGTGAATCAGGAAGACTTTTCCCCAAAGCCGCCTGAAAAGGCTACAAAAGCTTCGATCCTTGATCCGTATAAGCCACGCATCAATACATGGCTTGCCGAAGACCAGGGACGATGGCACAAACAGCGGCACACCGCCAAGCGGATCCACGACCGACTAGCCGCGGAGGTCCCAGGTTATGCCTGTTCCTACAATACCGTCCAACGGTACGTCAAACGCATGCTCCAAGAACAGCGTGCTGTGCGGGCGAGCCTGGAACTGGTCTGGCACCCCGGTGAAAGCCAGGCTGATTTTGGCGAAGCGGATTTTCTGGAACGCGGGACGATGGTTCGCAAAAAGTACCTTACCCTCTCGTTTGCCTCCAGCAATGACAGCTTTACCCAGGTGTTCGGAGGAGAAACCGCCGAGTGCGTCTGCCAGGGATTGAAAGACATCTTTGCCTATATCGGCGGCGTACCGCCGGTGATTGTCTTCGACAACGCGACGGGTGTAGGCAGACGGATCGGCGAAGTTATCCATGAAGCGGAACTCTTTGCCAGAATGCGTGCCCATTACGGCTTTTCCGTGCGATTCTGCAACCCTCATTCCGGCTATGAAAAAGGGAATGTCGAAGCAAAGATAGGCTATACCCGCCGGAACCTTTTCGTGCCAGAACCGTCGTTCGACGACATTGAAGCCTATAACAGAACCCTGCTCTCCATGCACGAACCCAAGGCCGAGGAAACGCACTACAAGAAGCTCGTGCCGATCAAAGAACTCTTCGAGGAAGATAAAAAAGCATTCCTGCCGCTTCCCCGATCACCGTTTGACCCCGTGCGGTATGAATACCTTAAGACTGACGGTTACGGCAAAGTGCGGATCGATGCCCGTCACTATTACTCGACAAGCCCTGCCTCTGCAGGCCGGGAAGTACTCGTCGCCATACGTGCGCATACTATCGACATTCTGGATGAACACAACCATCTGGTCGTTCGTCATAGCCGCGTCTACGGAGAACAAAGGACTGACAGCTGTGATTACCGCACCTCCCTTGCCGTCCTCATGAACAATCCCGGAGCGTGGAAAAACTCAGGGATTCGGGAAATGGTACCCGATCCCTTGAAGGCCCTGATGGATCGGCAGGAACGTACGGAGCTCCATGCGACACTGAGAACCATGCAGCGGTTAGCAGATGACTACGGCTTCGAAATCGCGCTGCAAGCGCTTGAGGAAGCTGTACAGCGCTCCAGAACCGCCTTCCATGACGCGGCAATCCTTGCTGCGCGGATCGCAGGCTATGGCCTGAATATGGCGCCTGAACGAGGCCAGGATCTGCATGTCTACGACGAGTTCCTGGAAGGGGCGCAGGTATGATCCGCACACCCCAGGAACGCGAACGAACCAGGCAGGCTATTGCCGCCATGAGCCGCAAACTCATGCTCTCAAGTCGTGTGGTTGAATTATGCGAGCTCGAAGCGACCCCGCGGCAGGAAGAATTCCTGCATAAAGTGCTGGCTGAGGAAATCGACAGGCGGGAACGCGGCAAAAAAGCAAGGCTTTTAAATCGAGCAGGTTTTCCAGTCTTCAAGAGCTTTGAAGGATATGACTTCTCAGAAATCCGTTTTCCGCCAGCGCTCTCCAAAGAAGATCTCCTTCGTGCCGATTTTATCCCTGAAAAAAAGAATCTTGTACTCTACGGCGGTGTCGGCACCGGGAAAACCCACATGGCGATCGCGATCGGCATTGCCGCCTGTGAAAAGGGGCTTTCGGTACGATTCTTCACGGGTACCGAACTCGTGCTGAAACTGACCGAAGCGTATAAAGCGGGAACACTCGAACGCCTGATTCGGGACGTGCAGCAGTTGGATCTCCTCATCTTGGATGAATGGGGCTATGTGCCGGTGGATCGGGAAGGTTCCCAGCTTTTGTTCAGAATTATTGCCGACAGCTACGAGAGCAAAAGTCTCATCCTCACGACGAACCTTGAATTCTCAAAATGGGGAGGCATCTTCACCGATGAGCAGATGGCAGCTGCCATGATTGATCGGCTCGTTCACCACGGTCATCTTTTGCTCTTCGAGGCAAAAAGCTACCGCATGATGCATGCTCTCATGCGCCAACCAGGACCTGACAAGGTAAAACCGAGCACCCATGCTGAAGCGACTACCCGGCTTGGGGAAGGAGGTGCATAAGAAAACGACCTGCTCAGGCTGGTCTATGATGAAACCAGGGAATTCCTGGTGATAACGATAGGGAAATCCTTATGATAATTCCAGGGAAAAGCAGTTGACATTAAACATATAAGTGTGGAGGTAGAGGATGGACGCATCTGAGAAGATTGCCAGAAACCGATTGAGCATGCTTAAGCTTGCAGAGAAGCTTGGATATATCAGCGAGGCTGCCGGTGGGGCAGCATGGATCGCCTCTGGCTCAATTGTAAAGGCGGTGTAGTACTTATCTACTTCTCAACCCATTGAGGCGACTAATTTTTTTCTGACCTATACGGGAGTAACATAGCTAAGTGCCGCATGTGGTCGGTCAAAATTGTAATGATCAATCAGTAAGAGATGGACCCTGCTACGATTCAATTGCTTCTTATGCGATTTGCACAATGCGGCATGATTTCTTTGGTACTGTATAAAGAAAATTCCTCAATAGCAATGTGCATTTCATTAGCCAGCCATATGTAGGTAGCTCCAGATCTTTTCTCGCGTTACTTTCCGTTGTAATACAGATTAGATCGATTTCATCTTAGAATATCAAAAATATTCCAATGTTGACCCGAATCCCATCTTCGCTATTTGTCAACATAGATGTCGCTTATTTATGAAACATTTGCATTCAAAACGACCTTCTCAATATGCACCCAGTCTCTCAGTTGCCTCCGAATCTCTGGACGAAATAGTCGGGTATACTGCAAGGTTCTATTCCTTTCATCAAAGAGCTGTCTATCCGCACCGGTATGACGCTGTTCAGGCGTGACGTAGCCAATTCCCGAGTGCCGATGCTTCGTATTGTACCAATGCACAAAATCGGCAAACCATGCCCGAGCATCTGAGAGGGATTCAAAATACCCCGGATAATGGGGAACATATTTGGCTGTTTTAAATAAGGATTCGCTGTAGGCATTGTCATTCGATACTCGAGGACGCGAGTAGGAAGGAATGACACCAAACCGATATAAGGTTGCGAGCATCGATAAGCCTTTCATAGGATTGCCATTATCTGAGTGAAGAAACTGTGGTCGGTTTCCTTCTTTGGCGACACTTCGTTCAAAACACTGGCTCGCTAATTCGGGAGATTCTTTTTCATGAATCTGCCATCCAACAATCTTCCTGCTCCAAATATCGAGAAATACATAGGCATAATAAAACAATCCCTGTACGCGCATGGGCATATAGGTGATATCCCAGGTCCATACCTGATCCGGCCCAGTCGCTACCCGTTCGGGGGGTGGTCTTCTCGGTGTGGGAACCGCCCCATTGCAGCGCCGTTTCAAAAGTCCATGCGCTTTCAGGATACGATAGATTGACCTGGGACTTGCGAGATAGCAGTGTTCCTCAAGCAATCGTACATACAGAACCATAGGCGTATCGTTTCGGTACTCAGGAGCACAGGCTGTCTGGATCACATCGTCAATAATTTCTGGTGAAAGCTTGTTTGCAACCCATTTAGGAGCGCCTTTCCGTCTGTCTATCGTAGTGCCCGCCCGCCACCGCTGCAGAGTCCGTATGCTGATGCCCACTATTTCACAACATTTGAACGTCCGTGCACCAGCGGCGACAGCTTCATCAATAAGCTGAATAACCAGCTTCCGATCTGCTTCGTGGATCAATCGTCCTCGTTGGCCCCCAAGGTCGATTCGAGTTTTTTTTCAAGGTCAGTAAGGCTGCTAATTCAGCCAACGCTTTCTCTTTTCGGGCTAACTCTCGTTCGAGAGCCCTATTTCGTTTCTTTAATGCGGTAAGTTCTGTGTTTTTTGTTTCTTGCTTCTTCGCCATGGTCATACGAAGCTCCTGTTCCCAGAGGCTAAGGTGTTCTTCATGAATCCCATTTTCCCGTAGCCATTGGCCTTTATCAACGTCTGCTAATCGTGACCATTCCAGAACATATTCAAACTTCTCTTCCAAGGGCTTTTTATTGGGCGGGAGCACAGAATCCTCGGTCGATAGTGTACCATCTTTTGCAAGACTCATCCATCGCTGAATTGTTTGCATTGAAATCCCGAATTCCTTACTCACTGAGCTGATACTCTGATTCTCTGGTGGAAGAACTTTTCGTAATACTGCATTCCGCAGTCTTTGACTGTATCGCATAGTTGCCCCCTCCTCTTGAGGCGACATCTATGCTGGCACAAAGGGTCTTCCATCAGATCGCCTTTCGGGGTAAGGATTCGGTTTCGTCTGGCATTCTCCACATACAGATCGCCAATCATCGCAATGAGTCCTTTGATTTCTTTCTCGGTCTGCTCATAAAGGTCGCCGGCCTGGGCTTTTCAGCCATTTTTCCCAACTTTATAGATTGTATCAATCCATCTCTGACACTCGCTGGGGTTAAAGTCGTTTTGCCGCCCTAAATCGACCACTGTAATTGCCTGGCAAAGGATTTGCAGAATAATCTCAGCATTTCGATTTGCAGCCCATTGTAACTGTTGCTTTCCCATTCTTCCTCTCCTTGTTCATTACAATTAGCCTGAACGATGAGGGGTACTTGATTGCTGTTTAAATATCACAAATATTTAGCCAATATTTCTCAAATGGTAAACATATTAAAATTGAAGAAATAAATTTTAATTATTTATAATATAATATTTTAATAAATAAAAAATTCTCATTTTTCTCAAATTTCTCAAGGCCTCTCGTTTGCAAAATGAAATCAGCGATCTTTAAGATGACGGTAAACAAAAGAAAACCATACCGTCAGGGAGTATGATCATGAGCATATTTTTAAGTGTAGAAGAGGCTGCATCATTCTTAAAAACAACCCCTAAATATATATACAAGCTCGTTCATTTGCGATTGCTTCCTTGCTATAAGCCTACTGGTGGTCGGCTATTCTTTGATCAACAAGAACTAGAAGAGTTCATTAGAAAACGCCGCAAAGCAACTCAAGATGAAATTTCAGAGCGTGCAATACAGATGATTAATCAAAGGGGTTTAAAATGAATTCAAGGGTTCGAGCGGCAATCTATTGCTTTATCAGTCAGCACAACATTGATCGTAATAGATGGAAGAATTTTGCGATTTTCACAGCCCGCACCAATCTTGACAGTGCGCCACCACAGATTCGCGTGCTGCTTGCAGGAAAGCCATCTCAGGTACCTGCAAATGTCTGTGAATTAGCAGAAATTTTTACCTTGCTTTATTTCACTACGCAGGATCGCGCAATAAGCAGCAATACCTTCTTTTCTGCTGCTGAGGTCTGGGAGCACGCGATCAGGCTATGGGAGGCACCTCGTGGATGAGATAGTGAAGATTGATGTCTCTCAGGTGGTACAGGAGTTGCAGCTTCGGGATCAAACGGAATCAGAAGCCTCGAAGAATACTGCAAAGAAAAGCCGGGACAAACAGGGCAAGCGCCTGCAGTTTAATGACCCAGAGCCTTCTACATTACCCCAGGATGGTGCAATGCTTCTTGATGACCTTGTGCGCCAAATCCGCCGCTTTCTTGTAATTGATATTGAATCCGCCTATGCGATAGCTCTATGGATCGTTTTTACTCACCTCGCTCCGTATGGGACTGTATGTCCAAATCTCTGCGTTACCTCGGCAACCAAGGCCTGTGGCAAGAGCACGGCACTGGAGATCGTGCGCCGTCTTGTGCCACGGGCGCTTGCAACCTCAAACATCTCAACCGCTGCACTTTTCCGCACTATCGATGCTTACGCCCCGACCATGATCATCGATGAGGCCGATTCCATGTTTCGCACCAATGAGGATCTTCGCACCATCATGAATGCGGGCTTTACCCGCAGTGCTGCGCAGGTCATCCGTATCGTCGGAGAGGACCTTGAACCTCGAACCTTCAATGTCTTTTGCCCCAAGGCAATTGCCCTCATTGGGAATCTTCCTGCAACGCTTGCCAGCCGATCGATCATTATTGAGATGCTCCGCCGCAAGTCTGATGAAGAAGTTGAACGACTAAGGGCTGACAGAGACCTTGGCTTTCGCGATCTGCATGCACGAGTGCAGCGGTTTGCGCTGGATCATGGTGCTAAAATTCAGAAAATCGACCCTGAGATACCATCTAGCCTCTCAGACAGGCAGGCTGATTGCTGGCGGGAGCTCTTGCGGATTGCTGATTTTGTCGGTGGCGAGTGGCCACAACAAGCTCGCTCAGCAGCGATGGCGCTCTCCGCTCATGACGCAAGTGATCCTGACGATGTGAAAGAACGACTCCTCTCTGACCTTCACACAATCGTCTCCGCACAGCCTGAGCGGGACCGATGGCCTTCCCAGACACTCGTGGATCGCCTCAATGAGATAGAGGAAAGCCCTTGGCCGCAATTCAATCATGGAAAAGGCATGACCGCCTCGAACCTCGCGCGAATCCTCAGGCCGTTTGGAATCAAGCCACGTACCTTGAAGCAGGAAGGGCACTGTGTCAAAGGCTACTATTCCAAGGATTTCACGGAGGCGTTTGAGCGGTACCTGCCGGAGAGGCGAAACCCCGTAACCAATGCAGATAATTTGATTTTCAACAAACACTTAGAAGGTTACGGGTCGGTTACGGTTACGCCTGAGACCCGTAACCGCGCAGACTTCCTCTTTGAGGAGAAAGCCATATGAGCGTACCGGCTGAAAACCCGGTTACGGCTCGGAGGCGTAACCGTAACCAGGGCGTAACCATGCCAAATGATGGTACTGTAACAACATACACACAATCGGTTACGGGTTACGCCTGCACCAGGGAAGCGGAAACCCTTTGCATCTTCGATGTCGGTACGGATGCTCTTGACCTTGGGATGAAGGTATTCACCCAACTGGCCCAGATCAAGAAACGCACAGGCGAGAAGCCGCTTGCTATCCCTGTGGACTCATGGCAGGCAATCTGCATCGCGAAAGGGCTCACCCAGAGGCAGTTTGTGCTGGTCAAAGCCTACTGCGACGCCCTCCATGTCTACACAGAGAAGGACGGCTTCATCCTCGTCGATCCAGGCTTTGTACTGCTTGAGGATGAGTGCGTGAATGCCAGCCAGGGCCCCTTACCTGACACACAGGTATCGCCAAACGACCTTACCAAAGGAGGTACACCACATGAATACCATTGATATTCAAGAAGAAACCATCACTCAAGAGCCAACACTCCCCCCGCAGCGTCTGCCGATGGATACGCTCAAGAATGCGCGCCGAAGCCTTGCACGGATTATCGCAGCCTACTACCGGGGTGCTATCGATGAACGCAAATTCAAGATGATGGTCTATGGCATGAATGTACTTCTGGGCTACCTCAAGGAGGTGGAAACCGAGGAGCTCGAGCAGCGCGTTGCGGAACTCGAGAAACATCTTGCATTGTCGCAGGAGAAGAAATATGCGTGAACTTGAAAGACGAATTGAAAAGATAGAAATGGTCCAGACTGCTGAAAAAGAAGCCGCAGATGAGCTCTATCCCTTTGCCAAGGTTGAGCGGCTTACCGAGGACGAATGGCGGGAAATGTACCAGCACCCTGAAGCTTGGATGAGCATCTCCTATATTCTGGATCATGCGCTTTGGTACAAGTTCATTAGAAGATCGGACATGGACCGATATTCGGGATTACCCCATTTCCGCGTAAATATGGAGGACCTTACCAGCATCTTTCAAAGATAGTGTAGTGCTCCCCTGCTTTTCAGACCATTTAGGCGAATAATTTTTTTCCTGACTTCTGCGGGAGTAGCATACCCAAGTGCTGCATGAGGCCTGTTGCCAGAGGGGCGTTTCCGTCGCTGCCCGCAATGTTCCTTCATACTACACTGCAATAATAAAGCTTGATTGGTTACTCCTCTGTGGTATAATGAAAATTACCCGGCTATACGTGCTGGATATGGAATACAGCCAGCGTATCAGGGAGGGAAATTATGAAAAAATGGAGTATTGCGATTCTTTTCTTGTTAAGCAGCATTTGTCTATTTGCACAAGATATTTTTGGGGCAGCTAAATTTGGGACACCTCAAGATGTCCTGGCAGCAATAAAGGCTGGTGCCAGCCTTAATGAGAGAGACAATTTAGGTATGACGCCGTTGATGTGGGCTGCAATGAATAATACCAATCCGGAGGTCATTACAGCCCTCCTGAAGGCTGGTGCAAGGCTTGATGACAGAGACAATATAGTAGGTATGACGCCGTTGATGTGGGCTGCAACGAATAATGCCAATCCAGAGGTCGTTATGATCCTCCTGAAGGCTGGTGCCAATGGAAAGACAAAAAGCCTCGAGGGGAAAACAGCATTCGACTATGCAAAAGATAATCCAAATATTAAGGATACAGCAGCATATTGGGCTCTGAATAATGCGCGTTTTTGAAAGATATCAATTAGACAGCATGCATTAAAAACCAAACCTTACGAATGAATTATACTCGCTCACCACCGCGTTTGTCTCGTCGATAGCCCTCTGGATTTCTCTTCGAATCGTCGCAATGTCATTATTGGCAGCCTGAATATACGATTCGCAGTCATCTCGATACTGCTCCACCTGTTGCCGGTAGCGCGAGATGCTGTATTCGTCCTTCGAGAACGGCTTTGAGGGACGGTAAGCTTTGCTCGAAAAGCTTGGGTAGGAACCATACAGGTTTGAATAGCTGCTCACAAAGCCAAACAAGGTGCTTATACTCGCCCCGAGCAGGAAGGCGGCAATTACATGGCGCTTTTTACACTCCATGGTCAGGTCCTCCTTGGTTTGATTGATGATTCTATTTTCGATAATAGCATACCAACGACCACTCTGCAGTATAGGTAACCCAAGCAGCCAGGAATCATAAATACCTCAGAAAATCAATATAGATAGACATTCAAGCTGCGACATTTCCAGCATGCAAAATTTATATGTACGATATATACAAATAATATTATAAATTATGAAACAATAAAAAAGTATAAATATACATTAACTATTCATTAAAAAAGAAATTCCATAAAGAAAAATGAAATCCCTCATGAATCAAAGTCATACACAGACAATATCCTTTGAACTTTTAGAAAGTAATATTCATACTTTAAAAATATCTACCATCGTCTCCAGGCAGGGACGCAGGTCCAGATCGTTCGAGCCGATAACAAACCAATTCTCAGGCTTTTGGTAGATATCTAGCCCGCGACCAATCTTGATCCGCCAACCCGTGGAAAGCCGTATCTCGCGATCATGAATATTCTCCCGGAACTTGAATTCAAAGCCGATATTGGCATCCGCAAGGCTTTCCTTGAGGCTGTTGAACCGATCCTGGGCTTCCGATTTCTGCACTTGGTCATCATAGCCGGTCAGCAGGACAATCTTCTCCGCATCTCCTACCTTCACCACAAGCTCGCAGAAGCGGACAAAGTTCTGTATCTGATGCTGGGTTCGAATATAGGGATCCTCTACCTCAATGGTCTTTGCACCACGCAGGTATGCGCCAAAAATGGATTCATAGCTATAGCCGGTATCGCCATAGAAAATTCGAAAGTGCTTCTCTTTGAGAGCTGCAGCTTCAGCACTGGAACCTCGTGCAACAATGACTTCTGCATGGCTTTTGGAAGGCTCCTGTTTCTGTTCTTCTTCCATAATCCTGGGTCTGGTTTTCCCTTTATTCCCACTTTGTACCGCTTCCTCATCAATGACCTTTCGTTCCGGGGCAAGCGTGCTTTGCGCGCCCAGGGACTCCGGGCAAAAGACGATTCGTTCTTTTCCCGAAGAATCAACGTAGGAGAGATTGATTTTCGCGTACTCTTCGTCCGTTTTGCGCTTGTTGAGCTGTTCCTTGATCCGTCTGCGGCCCTCAATTGCATATTCGACATATTCAGCCAGCTCATCTTGAGTCGGTTCTCCCGCCGGATGCAGTATCTTTAGCATCGCGCACAGGGTTTTCCTGATCGCAATCTCATCACGTCCCTCGACGGTAGTACCGAGCTTTACGTTCCTGCTGACCCAGTCATAGCGATTCTGGGATCGGAACAGGAAATGAAACGCTTCAGCCAGATAGTCGGAAATGAATCCGTAGCTTTCGGTGAGCAGAAGGCTTGAATTCTTCGGCATTTCCCAGCCTGGCAGGTAATAGTGGAAGCGATCGATGAGCGCAAGGTCGAAACTATCCGGCAAGGGATATAAAAGATCCAGGTTTTGAGAATTGATGACCTGCTCGATCGCATGGTCTATATTGCCGACAAAGGCAAAGCTTGCATCCGCGATGACCTGCACCCCACGGGAGAAGCGGCCATTCGCCATATAATCCTTCATGATTTGCACGGAATCACGGTCTTTAATCTTGATTGAGCCCACCTCATCGAACGCGACCGTATCCCAGAAACCGACCAGTCCGATCTTATTCTTCTGGTTGTTGTAGAACAGAATCGGCGTTGTCGCCTGACCACCCGAGATGAGGGTCGCATAGGGCGAGAATTCTGAGAATGAGTAGGACTTTCCGGTGCCCCGTGGGCCAAGCTCGATGAAGTTATAGTTCTTTTCCACAAAGCTGAAAAACCGGGCAATGAGGTGAAATTTCAGCCGTTTGGTAAGCTTGGATGGCTCAAGCCCGATACTCCTGATGATTGCATCCAGCCATTCATCGCGGGTGAATCGTTCTCTCCCGGCAAGAAAGGCATCCGCATCGAATCGAGACAGCTGGATGGGCCTCAGATCATCAATGAAGAACGCATAATCATCGTCCTCGATATCGTTGTGGCAGACAACCACTTCCGCCCAGATGCCGCCTTCCAGTATACGGTCGTTCTCTCTGTAGAATTTCTCAGGTATTGCAATGCGCCGCGAGTTGAAATTTTCCATCTCCGCCCAATGGCGCTTTTCTTTCTCAGAGTAAGTAACATGCACTTTGTCTATGAATCGGTGCTTGCCCTTCTGCTGGACCATGGACTGTGCTTTGTTAGACTCATCAGGACGAACGTAGTTCGATTCCAGCGTTTCAAATACCGCTTCAATTCCTGCTCTGATCTCTTCCGAATCATCGGAGGCGCAGTACTTTGCAAGGAGAAACTCCAGTACGAACGACGGTACATTGGTTCCTTTCTTGATCTTGTGCAGCAGGTCTTTTCTCACGACCTTGCCGGGGAACGCTTCATTCAGCTTGCGATCGAGCTCGTCCATGCCTACTCCGTATAATCAGTTTCAAGATCAAGTTTCGCATAGAGCTCATGAGTTACCGGATCAAATGCGCTCACGGTAAAGGATCCGCGGTACTCTTCGCTCATTGCAAGAGTAATCTTAATCGATTTCCCGGGCTTTAGTCTAAAGCATCCCGAGCCAGGATCATATCCCGCTGATGCCTGTGCCCGGCCCACCTCTTTCCCACCAGCACGGGCAGCAATTGCAATAGCAATCTCCGGTTCATATTCTCCTTTAAAAGGATCCGTATGAGAGACCGAAAGATCAAAGCTTGGCCGCATCGTGGTGATCTTTGTGGTCATCCCGCCTTTATAGCTCAATGATACACCAACCTCATGCTTCTTGGGTGGCTGATTCGGGAAATCGATCGTGAGAACCGGCAACACACACTCCTGGAGGGAGAGTCCTCCATGCACGTAACGAGCACCGAAAATGAAGGATCCAAGCCCTGCTGGAGTTGCAAACTGCTTTGCATACCCTGGTACCCCCACGAGGCTTGCATCAAAAAGCTTGACGCCGGTGCTTTCTATGCCCTCTCCAAGAAGATAGCGAGGGCCAGCTGCTTCCCAGGCACCTTCGGGCTTCGTGATGGCATCACCAGCCTTCGGTGCGGGCAGGAGCAGAAAGCCATGGTCGGTGACTATCACCGCTTTTGCAAATCCAAGCTTTCTGCTGCGTTCAAGTGCACGCAGCAGATTGCGCAGGAGCAACGAAAGCATGGGAAGGGCCTCTTTGCCAAGCGACTCGCCTGCTGCGTCGATCTCTGTCGAGCGGACAACCAACAGATCGACGGCATCGCCAATGTCAGCCTTCCTGACCTGTTCAAGCTCACTCATTGACACAGCTTTTACTCGATCGCCATAGATCGACTTCAGGTGGGCAATGCGCTCCTGCACGGACGCAACCCGTACAGAGCCAATACGGGGAACAACAGTCCCCTCTTCAATGCTGATGGACAGCTTGCTGTCAGCATCCGGCAGCAGAGATGCCATGCCGACCATAGTGATGCTCGGAAGCCGTCCGTAGGCCATATCGATGGTAACACGGTACGCTGCGGGCAGCGATTGCCTAAGTTCTTTTGCAAGATCCCACCGCAGTGCATCAATCATGAAGAACGCTGTTTTTTCCCGCTTTTCCAGAAGAGGCACAATCTTGTTTCTGAAGACAGCAGCCTGGTCGTTCCTGGCGGAATTGATCCATGATTCATGCTCTACCGCCTGGATGAACGAGCGATGCAGACTTTCTGCTGCCCTGAAATAGGCTGTTCGAGCCGAATCGACAAACTCTTGGAATACCTCTCCCCCATTATTATCAGGTTCCAGATCAGCAAGAAACGCTTCAAGATCACAATATGCGGCATCGAGTGAGGAAAAGCTGTCGATATACAAGGAGACAATCCCTGCAACCCTTGTCCGATCCTGCACCTGGGACTCGAACGCTGCGATACCTTCCAGAAGCGTGACCGCTGCCCTGACACAGGTCCACAATGATCTGATCGCATCGGAACTTTCAAACCAGATGGACTGCTCTTCTGCATCGCAGATTTTCTTTGCTGCGTCGAAATTCGAGGATTTGGCAAATGAAACGCAGGCTTTGAGTCTGCTTTTATTCTGGAACATGAACGTCTCTCGCTGACCCAGATCGTCTGTCTCGGAAAACTTCTCAGAGAGCCCCAGGGAAATGTCGACCTTTTCAGCGAGCTCGCGATACCTCGCCCTCGTAGAATGCGAGTCTCTGAGTGACTCGCAAATCGCATAGATGAGGCTGCGGCGATCACTTTCCGCATGGGGGACTTCGGAGAGAGTTGCCGGCAGCGAGCATGGAATGTCTAGAGCAAATTCACTGAAAAGGATATACCGGCCAAGCGTTTCCTGCATTGCATGCCAGTCAGAACCATGAAGCTCGAGGCCTAATGTGGTGCTGATGAGTCGTCGTGCTTCCTCGATCCAAGATCCGCCTTGCTCCAGTTGAGCGGCAATGCCTGCAGGGGGAGCGAGGAGCGCAAGTATCATCTCCCGCTCCGATTCGACACCAAGGAGAGCCCGCAGGTGTGGCCAGACTGCTCCTCCCGCAAGCGAATTCACTGCTGCAAAGCTGGGTACTCCTGCTTCAAAGAGCTTTGCAATTGCTTGCCCTTGGGCTGGAAATGCCTGGAGGCAGAGTTCGCGATAAGTATCGGCATCCTTGTCAGGGAACACCGCACCGCCTAGAAAAAATGGCGCAAAGGGATCATTTCGTTTTGCCAGCAGGGTTTTTGGCTTTTCCCATGGAAGATAAATGACAAGGCGCAATTCTGGATTTTCTGAGAGATGCACCCATGCTCCCAGAGCCTCCTCTCGCGCCAGAATCATGGAGTTGGAAGCGTCTACCACCTTCGTAGTCTTTGAAGCAAGAGAATGCACAATTTTGCTATAGCGATGCTCAGGATCATAGATGACCAGACAGGAGGAATGCTCGAGGCGCTTTTCGAATTCAGTCTTGATATACTGCTCAATCTTCATCGTATTCCAGCTCCTCATCTGGCTCGAACGCGGGTTTCGCTTTCCTGCCTCGTTTCTTTTTTTCATCTTTGTCTGTCAGGGGCTTCTGCTCACAGATATTCTCAAGGCCATGCGCGATGGCAAGAGAACGATCGTTCCTGCACTTCTCCCGCACCCGGTCGGGCCAGATCGAATATGCAAGGTGAGCCCAATCATAATCGCCATTCTCAAGCTTTTCCCAGGTGACTTTCAATTCTTTCTGCAAGGAAGTCAATCTGAAAAGGCGCCAGAGCGGCGCAGCCGTGATCTGCACACCGTCATCAAGATTAGGCTTGTATGGCAAAGCAGCAACCCGTTCAAGCTCTTCTTTCATCTCGGTGAGTGCGGCGATAAACTCAGTGAGTTCCTCCACCCTTGTGCGTTCAGCCTTACCCTCGCTTTTTTCAAGGTCAATTCTCGCAAGCTCGAGCTTGCGTTGCTCAAGCCTGATCTTGGCTTCAAGGATATTGATGCACCCATAGAGGGTATCGGCAGTCAGGCGAGGATAGTAGAGCCAGAGGGTGTAACGCCCATCGCGAGTCTGCAGCGGCCAGTAGATGGGAGCCTTACGCCTACTCTTGGAGTACCGCTTGAGGTGCGCATTGAAAAAGAGGGAAGGCTTTCGGAGGTATTCTCGCAGGTCGCGAACTGCCAGCTCAGAGCAGAGTTCCCGCTCTTTGGCATCTGCGTTGGTGCCATGCAAGTAGGTGAGTACAGCACGCAGCCGGGAAATGATATCACGGCTGTCCTCGGGGTCATCGACAAGGATGCCGTCCCAGGGGATTTCGAGAGGATACTCGGAGGCAGTGATCTTCTGCGAGCGGAATGGCTCAGGCGGCAAGGTGATAGCATTCGGGCGAGCACGAAGCCAGGCTTCACTGGCAATGTTTTCTGGTCGTGCGGGAAGTCCATCTGTGCCGACGAGCATGGCTGGAGGGCAAACTGGTAGAGGGTCGAAGGGATCTGGCAAAGATGGGGTCAGTGAAGGATTACAAGCTATCCGAATATCAAAGCGACCGAAACAACAACCAATACAAATAGAAATGTAAGATTCTCCATAGGAAAAAGGCTCTGAATATAATTCATCTACAATCTTAGCATGTGAATCTTTAAATTGATTAAGGCTTTCAATATTATCAAATATCACAGCACCAAAATTATTCTTGTGAAGATCGGCAATAATTTTGATATATTTTTTAACATCATTTTCTCGCCTAATTATAAAATAATTTTTCGTCTCATAGGCTGAGTCGATATAATTTAAGGCATTTATTAGATCATTTTCATATGAATTATTGAAAATAATATTATATGGTATTATTGATATATATCCAGTCTGCCAGGCATTAGCACTCGTAATAAGGAATAGAAGGCCACGTACTTCATCACTATTAAAGAATACCAGACACTTTTTTAAATTCTCAGGGGATTCAAAAATCGATGATCCCTGAAGGGCAAAAATAGCACCAGCACGCAGAGCACCACAAGAAAATCCTTTACTGCTTCGAAAAGGATATGTCACCCCCGGCTGGAAATAGAATTCCGTATTTTGTGGTCTTGAGTAAGTTTTGCCTGATTTAGGATCAGCAAAATTTTTAATTTCAGCCCCTTCATTCTTCCAATTCACCACCAGATGGATATCCGCATAGTAGGGCGAGTACTCGCCCCCCTTTGCAAAGGGCACCCAATACTTACCTTCATGGGTGCGTTTCCTGCACCATGCCTGGAATGCAGGTAGGTTTTCACGCCAGTCAAGGCCATTGCCTGCATCGAGCCGATGCTCTGCAGGAACCTCCCACCAGGCACGTACAAACCGGAAATCATCTGCTGTTGCTAGCCCCTGTTTGACTGTTCTCCCCTCGCCCTCGAACGGTGGGTATTTGGTAAAGAGCTCGCGGATCTCATCGCCCACCCAGTAAGCAAAAGGGCTGTTGGGAACCTTGGACAACTTAGCTGGATCAATCTGGAATACTGTAGCAGGATCCGGCATTTTCGTTCGCAAAGAAGCAACCGCAGATGAGAGGGCGGATTCCTTATCTTCGGATTTTAGTAGACGAAAAAAGGGTACGGTCATTATTGAGCTCCATTTTGATACCATGCACTTGCACGGGAATCATAATACTCCTTGAGAAGGAGGTACTTGCTCCGCACCTTAAGGTTTTTGCAATACGCGATATTCCTTTGGATCTGTGTATAGCCTTCCATATGAAGATCCTTGTCTTTCAATATTGAATTCATATAGATTTTCCTAATCGAAGTCCCCAGAAAATCCAGCGCCCATCTACCGTCACAATCTTGAAAGATCAGCTTTATCGCATACTGTGCTTGTGATGCTCCAAATCTCGAAGAAGGTGAATTGTCTTCCCAGGTAGAAAAAGCTTGAAGATACTCCATGATGTAGGGATCAATCAGTATTCGAGGATAATCAGCTTCCTTCTCAAGCTCGCATGCGAGAGGAATTGCCGGTCCATAGAACCCTATGCTTTCATATTCCGCGCCAAGGCCTATCGCCACGCCCGCCCGGAAAGGCTTGTTTCGAGCAATAAAAAAAGGAGCAAGCGCGCCGAGTGCCTGAAGAATAGTCACAATGCTGTTGATATTCTTAACTGTTCGAGAGCCATCAGGATCATACAGAGATGAATAGATGATAAGGCTGTCTGAAGCCGGAATAATGCGTATATCGGTCAAGGTGAGCTGAGTTGGGAGTCGTGAATCCTCACGTTGCGCATTGATTGAGCTAATAAAATTAGAAAACGCTTGTCGAAAGAGCCTGACTGAGCCGAAAGTTTCTTTAAGCCAATTCTGATATGAAGGGGATTCTGGATGGATTTGATCTGCATGTCTAAAATCTAAGAGCTTTTCGCTTTGCCCGAGAAGATCGACACATGCAACAAGATAGTTGCAAAGTATGGGATCCCCGTAATTTTCCAGCTGACTGGCAAGGCTCACAGACATTGCTCCTCGATAATCTGCTTGGCCTGCTGCACTATAGCAGCCTCGGCCTCAGCTTCAGTATCAAAAAGCTGTTGCTCTAGGATATATTGCTGTTCTGTGTATAATTCATTCTTGCAATATCCGATTGAGAATTCGCTGGCAGCATATTTCCCAGCTTCCATATCGTGCTGCTTGATGATTCCAATCCTGTACCTGATCTGGAATCCTTTATACTCAATAGTTTTTGCTGTTGGCATGCCTGCTTTCCTCCAAACTGATTGATCCTTTCCTTCATCAGCAAAATCCATTCATTATTCGTATAAAACGTCATACCTTCTCGAGCACATATGCCGCCGTTTCCACCATCGCATCGAGCACCCCGAAACCGAGATCGGCAAATACCACGGGCTTTGCCTCCTTGAGTACGATTTCCTCTCTGAACCTGGTGTGGCTTGAGAGGAAGAATATGGTTCGAGTAGTTATTGCGCCGAGATACCCACGTCTTTCCAGTCGTTTCAGCCCCATCTCGATGAAGGCCGAAGCCAGGTCATTTTTTGATCGTTCATATTCATCCGCTATGTATTGCTTTGATCCTGCAGCTGCTTCTCCAAAAGGCGGGTTCATGAGCACCACATCATAGCATTTCCTGCAGAGATCGATGAACGCAAAACCTGCTGCAGCATCATCCGCAAAGAGCCGTTTGCCGGTACCATTGACCGTCTGCGCAGCTTCAGCAAAACCCTTGAGAGCTGAAAGCAGCTTTAATTCCATTCCTTCCCATTCTGATACGTCTTTTATTTCCCGTATGTCATACCCGAGCATTGCCTTGAAATCATCGCTTGAACGATCTTCAAACAATCCTGCCAGCGATCTTTTTTGAATGTCCTTGGTCCACACGTCCCATGCAGTCTTCGCCTTCTTAAGAGCTGACTGGATCGTGTCATCAATTTTCAAAAGGCTGCCCGCCTCGCCCGCCAGGCGCATGTCTTGCCAGACAGCTTTCACGAAATCACCGAGCAGCGATGGTTTCAAGGATGCCGCATACTCTTCCAGAAATGTAGCTTCTCCCGGCATTGGCTCCGCACATGCGATATTGCTCTTTAAGATTTTCGGTCGGCTGGCAGCAGGAATCGCAGCTTCTTTCCAGCTCCTTTGAGCCCGGAGCCAGAGAGAAAGGGCAGCAATCTGCGTACATCGCCGGTCAATATCGATGCCATGGATATTGTGCTCAATAACCATTGCAGGGATGCGCTTGAGAAATTCATCCCGGCTCATGCCTGCAGCACGAAGATCGGAGAAACACTCCGGAGACCGGTCCCATGCTTCGCGATACATCACTTCATACAGATCAAAGGCATAGAGCCCGAAATGCATTGAACCACAGGCGGGGTCCAGCATTCGTATCTCACGGGGATCTTTCAATGCACGATAGGGATGATAGTCAGTGTTTTCATCCTCTGAAGCAGGGGCTTTCTCATCTTTTGCGAGGAACCTGACATGAGGCTTTCTAACCAGCAAGGTGCACATATCGGAAAGGCCCGTCTCTCCTCTTGTCATCTCATACCACAGCCGTCCAAGGCTGTTGTCTACGAGGAAACGAACCACATACCGGGGCGTGAAAAACTGATTGCGTACCGCAAGCTCCCGGCTGTTCCGCGGAGCTCCGCCCGATTCAGCGCGCATCTCACGGCGTTCGTCTTTCGAGTTGAAGTACTGGTACATCCAGCCAATGGTCTCATCTTCAGCCCAGAGATGATTGAGCGATGCATCATTGAGAAACTCAAGAAGCGCAAGGAGCGCCTTTTCTCTTGGGAAGAGAATTGCCCCGGGAGCTCTTCTATCGAAGAGGGCACCGAGGTCCAGAGAGAGCTCGTCAAAGACGCTCTCAAGGTAGCATACATATCGCTGGTAGCTCTCTCCCAAGGAGGGGCCTGCGAGCCTGCAGTAGAGTTCAAAGCCTCGCGAGCTGTAGCCAGAACCTATCGACTCGAAGAGAAATTCCCTTCTCTCGCAGAGCTTGAGGGCTGCAAATCGATTGAGTGTTGTGAACGCGATCTCGCGCAGGAGCTTCTCAGTCGCTGCAGCCAGAGCTTTCTTCTCAGCCTTTCCTTCGGCGTAGTGTAAGAGCTCCTGACGCAGCGCCAGGGCAATTCTCTGCTCATTATCGGAAAGGTGCCCAAGGGTATTCATGTCTGCAATGCTGCCATCCAGGCCGATCCCAAAAATCGTTTGGAATTGTGCGCCAAATTCGGCCTCAAGCAGTGCACGGCAATCGCCTACAAGCTTTTCGATTCTTCTCCGGTCATCCTTGCCAATCGCCATTGAAACCGCCTTTTTTATTCAATGATGACAGTCTTGCCTTGCGCAATTGCAAGGCGGGCATTCTCGAGGATCTGCAGGAGTTCATCGAGATCGGAAGAGCTCCTAACAATTCCACGGGGGATGCGAAGGCGATATTCTCGTATCTCGGGCTCTCCATTGTCTGGTCCATTGGATTGTCTGGCATTGCGGATTTCCTCCGCACGAGCAGCAATCATTGCCGTGAGCTTGTCATAGCGCGCGGCTAGAGAATATTTCTGCTTATACAGCTTTTCGAGTCCAGCAATAGTGGTAGTGTCAGGTATCTCAACCACGGGTCTCTCAGCTGCAAAGCTCTCACGTTCCTCTGCGCTCAGGTCATTGAAATCTGCACTTGCTTCGATCTCATGCCACCGCTTTTTCCCGTAATCATTGCATTCGGAAACGAAGATATGGAAGGTCGTTGTCACTTCAGATTCAAGGGCAGAGACTCTCTGATTGATTTCCACAATACGTGCATGCCAGTCTTCTCGCTGTAATTCTGCCGATAGTTCCTCACGCAGATGGCTTGTCCTCGCTTTCAGCTCTTCGAGAGGACCTTCATCCTGCGGAAGATCTCTGATGGCTGCAAGGAGAGTCGTCGCTCGTTCTGCAAGAGATCCCGCACCTTCTTTCAATGCCCTCACCGTATCGCGAGCCCAGCACAGGTCTCTGAATAATGCGCTGTCAGGAGGTCCTAGGCGGTAGGGAGCATCGGATGCATCGCCTCGCAGCAATTCAGATATGCGTTCGCACAGCCCTTCGGCACGTTCTGCACCAGCCAGCTCGAGCGCAGAAAGCCGCGCCGACAAGGAGGCATAACTATTCTGGAAATCGGGGAAGGTATCCCGCACCACTGCCGCAATATCACGTTCAAGCGGAGGGACCTGTTTCCCGGTAAGTATCAGCAACCGGTCTGCGGTGGCAAGCAAAAGCTCGATCGGCGGAGGATTCCCCCGCAGCATGATGCCGATCTTGTTGAATTGCTGAAGCCCTTTCAGGGCTTCAATCGCCTGTGGAACAGGGGTGCTGAACTCAGTGCCACTGACGCGCAGCTTTACGATGCCTGCCGCCAGCATGGCAGCCACGATGTATCGAGTCGTATCCTTGAACCATCCGTAGGGTGCCTGGGCAAAATCATCCAGAAGCTTCTTGCCCTCGACAAGACCACGACGTTCGAGATAGTCGGAAATATCCCTGAACGCAAGATGATCCTTTTTAATGGTCCCGCTGCTGCTATTTCTATCGACAAGATTCAAGGGATCGTTTTTACCTGCAATGGCATTCAAATTCTGTGTTCTCAGGAATCCTTCTGCAGCAGAGCTCTCTGCCTGTACCGCAGCATCCTTGAACTTGCAATAGACATCTTCTCCCGAGCGACCGAGCTCTTCTCGCAGTGCCGGCATGAGATCATGGGAGAAGGTTGCCACCCCTACCGGTTGTCCTCTGAAGACGAAGGAGCCTTTCAAGAAACTCTGCCTGAGACGTTGTATCAGCTCGGTGAATGTATTCTGAGCCTTGGTGCGCTGTCCGTTAAGGTATCCAACCACTTCCTTGTCGAGGGCGCGGGCATGTTCAAAATCGTAGATTTTCTTGCTTCTCCAGTACTCCACTGCAAGATGCACAAGCTGCTCATCTTCAGGAGCGACAAGGAAAATTGCCTTGCTGCATTCCGGGGTGCGGGACTTTTCAACAATGCTTGCCAGCTCCGCTTGATGCGCTTCTTCCGGCTGGAGCATGAGATGGAGCTGAATTTCCTCGGCATCATCCTGGACGGGAAACCAGCCTGCACCATCTGCCCACTTGATGCCGCACGCCACCGTTTTCCCTGATGCGGTTCGCGCAGTAGGCTTTGGAGTAAAGAGGTCGCGAAGCGCAAGTACAAAGACGTCCCTCAATTCGCTGGAGCTTGGTTGCATGGTCTGCCGTTTCTTATTGAGGTCATCCACCACAGGGCTCATGAAACGCAGGCGGCCATCAACCTCTGCAAGAGGGATGAGAGGATCATGGAGAAGCTCTTTTGCTGCCTGGCGCACCGCTTCGAAAAGAGGCTCTGAGTCTACGGAAGGCACCATCAGAGCTGCCGCATTCTCAGCAGTGAGAGGGAAATCCTCTATCACCTGAAGCACACCAATGGCTTTCGCAAGCCTCCCAGGTAGCGAATCAGCACCAAAAGCGGCAACTGCCTTTTCTACGCCTTGTACGATGTAGGGGAACGAGCGTTGGATGTCCTTTCTGAGGCAATCATAGAAAATAACAGCGTTGGCAAGAGTTCCGACAGGAGCATCCGCAAGCGGAGACCCTCCAGGGATGGCGGATTCGACCAGCACATCCTGGACTACCTTTATTGCGGAACGCAGCCCTACACCACCTGATGTCTTCGCGAGCCTTCCCAAGAGCAAAAGAAGAAGGTCCAAATGGTGAGGAAGGAACGGATAGAGATCGAGAAAGGATTCTCTGTCCAGGGTGGAAGTGATGACTCTTGTCTGGGTGAGCCTGGTTGCATGAATCATTCGCTGGCCATACTGATCAAAAAGCTTCTCCAGCTCCTCTCGGGCCGCGGGTGATTTGGAAAGGAGCCGACGATGGCAGATCGTGCGGATATCGCTTGCTTCCAGGTCAATGCTTATGGGGAATCGGTCCTTGAGCTTGAAAAGCTTGGGAGAATTGATCTGGGATTGTGGGTTGTCCTCCGTGAGGGTCTGTTGCGCAGTGGCGATAATCCATGCCTTGCCCCTGCCTATGTTCTTTATATTCTTTGCAAGACCATCGAGATTGAGGATGAGCTCATCGCGTCCGGAAATGTATTGTCCCACTTCGTCAACGATGAACACGACCTTGTCTGTCCCTGATCGTCGCTTGATGATTTCGAGCATTTCCTTGATACGCTGCTCTTCAAAACTGGCTTCATCAAGTTTCACCCTGGAAAATTCTGATGGATCTGCCCAGATTTCGGGATAGAACTCGCTGGCGAGTTTGGAAGCGTATGTTTGAGCTACGAGAAGATTCGACTGGACTTCAGCCCAGCTCCTGCCGCCGGAAAGCTCTGAGAACCGCTTCTCGAACGCTTCCCGTTTCCCATCGCGCTCGAGCATGAACTCAAGGTAGGCGATCTTGCGGTCTCTGGAATAGCCTGCCCATTGCATGACATGCCAGTAGAGTACGCTCGAGATATCCGCCAGGCCGGCTCCTGAGAGTTGATTGCTAGCAAGGTCGATCATGATGACGGTAAGCGGATGCTTCCTTGCGACTGTTCTCAGCTTCTGTTTCGTCGCCTGCCTGGAGAATTGGTCTACAAGGTAATCGAGAAATGCCCTGTCACCGATTTTCTTTGAAGGATCAAGAGCAAATCCAAGATACTTGGTGAAGGAGCTTTTTCCTGATCCATAGAATCCGGATACCCAGACCGAGGTATCTGTCACGGCATCGCCTGACATCGACTGATCCATGATATCGAGAAGCCTCAGAAAATGCTCCTCAATGCTCTCCGTGACGACGTATTCGGTGACTTCAGCCTTGAGCTGGTCCTCTCCAACAAGTTCATAGTTGATAACCTTCTCAATGCGCCGGTCGATAGGTTTTGCTGGGTCAAACAACGCTCGAATCTTGCTTGCCATATCTGTGCTCCTCAACCGATATGAGTCGAACGATAGTTGCCATCTTCAGGCCAAATCCCTAGAAACTGCAGCGTGGAATTGCCAGTTCGGTTTCCAGGATAGAATATGACGACAGGTACAGGGCAACGCCCCTGAAGCCGCTGTTCGATGGCTCCAATTCGCAGATAGGGATGTAATGCTTCAACATCGGCAATGATAAGGATGCTGCCTTTCTTTTCCTGTAAGGATTCCAGCTCTTTCAGAATTCTTGCAGTTACCTTATCCGCCCCTGTGCCCAGCAGGATACTCCGCAGGCTTTCATTGATAGCAGCAAAGTCTCCATCCTCCAGGTAGGCCTTCTCCGATTCCAAAAGTATCTGCCGGTCTGGATCAGACCTGAAGATTGCATTGACTACCTCAGCAAGAGAAAGCACGGAAGGAGACCATCCATCGAGCATAAGGCGAGACACGAGCACTTTGAGGCTTCGTTTCATCTCCAGCATCTGCTCAACAGGAAAGACAAGGTAGTATATGGGCTCTCCGCCCATAATATTGTATCGGTCAATCGTTTTCAGACGAATCAAGAGCTCATTGAAAAGTTCATCGCACGAGGGCATCGAGAAAGTCCTCCATGGTTTGATACTTATAGGAGATACGCACCAGATCGCCTGCAGACTGCACGATAAGCCCATACTGCCCTGAGACATGGATGAGCTCTTCAAGTGCCTTCTGATGGCTCAGGCCAAAGAGAGCAAAAGCCGGATCCGCAGCAACGAGAGAATCGGGGACCTTGCGTTCACGTGCTTCATAGGCAATGAAACAGATTGTCTCTGGCAGAATGGCAGGGGGTGTCATCGAACGCAGCTTCCCCCGCCCTGGGGCGATATACCCAAAATCAGAAAGAGTTTTCATTAGTCCCGATGCAACCCGGTCGGTAACACTATCTGACCATGCATGAGGCACTTTTTCTGAGCCGAACTTGGACCTGATAAATTTTTCAATCATCGCTTTTGAAAGCTCTTTGATTCCGCGGGCGTTGAGCTGCCAATAATACTCGCCGGCTATATCTGCAAAAAGGCTATTGCTGCGTGCGGTGTAGAGCAAAAACAGCTGCCTGAGAAGAGGCACGGAAGCTCCATGTTCAACCAGCCGCTTTAGAATCTGTGCAGGTCGCTGTTCGTCTGCAAGGTATCGTAAACTAAAGCCATATCGGGTGATAGCCCAGACTCGATCCGAACTCACCTTTGCGAGTGTTCCAGCCCGGAGAGCAGCATCTCGCAATTCAGAAGGGCGCATACCGGGGGTCCAGATACGAAGGAGCTCAATCGACTCAGATACCATACCTGCCGCTTTGATGAGCTCAGTCGAATAGAGGGTAGTACCTTTGCTCATGGTGTACTCAGAAAATACGGCAATGCAACTTTGCCGCTATTTATTGCGCCGAGGTAAATGGCGGCCATACGCCTGATACCTTCAGTATCAGGAAGCCCCGGTAGAGACCCGATCAGAACCGGTCCTTCATGGCCCAATTCTGGTGAGCCCGCAATGGCTTCGAGCGCAGATTTGCATGCTGCAGGCTTTGAATACACTGAGGCCATACGGTTCCGTATTGCATCAATATTTGATTTTAGATGGTCGAGAATAAGCAGTTCGACCTCGTATGACTGTCGGAACAGATGGGTGACACCCTTAGTGCCAATCCGGGCATCATGGACTCTGCGAGCAGCTTCAACAGCACCTTGGATCGCTGCGAGTTCTGGAGCTCGCGGGAACGCATAAGAGAGATATCGTACCCCAATCTCCCCAAGAAAGGAGCTCTCCCACCAGCCGGCATTAGGTTTTTCACCAAGAGCCGCAACCAGGATACGAAGCTCAATGAATTCATCGAGTACAGCCATTCCGCATTACCTTTCAACATCCTTTCAGCATAGGTATGCTAGCTTGCAGGGATGCGGATGTCAATCAAAAGCGATATACAGTGCTAGTATTTTCCAAGCTTTCATACTCTTCAAACTAAATGCTCCATATAGGACATTGACACTGCAAACAAATAAAATTTGGAATATTATTTTGTTTATACAAAAAATCTTGACCAGGTGATCCAAGAAAGCAATAATAGTTTAAAGATTTTATATATTAAATATATAGAAATAAGATAATAAAGAATGAATTAAGGCTTTCGCGAATAGCTTTTTAAGGATAAAATTAATGTACAAGATTATTCCATATAATAATTATTGAATACAAAAAATAATGAAAATAGCGAGGAAACGGATGGATTCTTTCATCAGCCTATTGCTCGTGCTCTTGTCAGGCTCAGCCACAATAGCAGTAACTTACCATATTGTTCATGGCCACAAAAAAAATCATAACCAAGAACCAGTAGCGAAGGAAAAACCTCAAACAGAAGAACAAAAACAAGAGCAGAATGAAGAGAATGAGGCAGAGCTGTTCGGTACTTTTATTGGGCCACCAGAGGTAGAGAACAAGTGCAGCACTGATGAAGAACAAGAATTATGCGGGACTTTTATCACGCCACAGAATGATAGAGTTAGGCTAAAACCGATCCAAAGAGGAGGCAGATCTCGTTCCTCAAGCTCTGATCCTAATAGAAGTCGAGGGCGTACTAAAAGACATCGCAGCTTAAAACCCGAAATAATCTGCTATAAGCAAGAATGCCTATGGATAATTGCAGTAGAAGTACCAGAGGAACTTTCAGAAAAATCTGATTTCAGAATCCTTCAGAATGGTATTGTTCTTTCGAAGGATGAAAGAAAAGAATTCTGTTGGCCTTTAGCTCAAATATCCGGTGAATTGGAGGCTTTCTGGAACAGTAATGAAACCGAACAAAAAACCAAGACTCAGATTGGACACGATGGATACCTTCTTTTCAAATTAATTGGCTCGGATCTTAAAAATGGAAGATTGGTAGAGTCGGTTTCATCAGGGGCATACCTTGTGATTGTACCTGATACCTGGGAACGTGATGTAACATTGTCAGGGTTTCCACCTGTAACTCCTGAACCTGTAATATTCGAAGGACATACGGCTCATTTCTTTTACATTCAGAAGAGCGGAGAGAGCAAAATTGCCTTTACAACTCCAGATTTAGGACCCAAGGTTATTGCTTCAAAAGTTCCAATCTTTGAATTGATTGGGAATCATATTGAAGATGCAAGCGATAATATAGGGCCTCTATTTATTCAATATCCACCTTTAATCAAAACTTTAGATACAAGCGCATGGGAAAATGTTAAGACAATCATTGTCG
Source organism: Spirochaetes bacterium ADurb.Bin110 (assembly GCA_002070755.1). The sequence goes on from MWDY01000037.1 coordinate 30,189, forward strand.
GTGAAGAAGGTACTGGACGAAAGAAATGGAGAAAAGAATACATCCCCAATCCGGGTCAATCCACGCAGAACTTGTTAACGAATCTGATCGAAAGAAAGAGTGGATGGTATTTTCTTAGATTCTATGACAGCAATGATGATCTAATCGACAGCTATGATTTTAGATTCATTAGCGATCTGAAAGAAATAATTCTTCCTGATCCACAACCTTTGCCTTCTAAAGACGGATACAGAGAAGTGAATGTGCAGTTTATTCACGAGGCTGGTTGCACAATTCGTTTGAAAGAAAGCATTAATATTGAGCACCTTAGTGAAAAAACGATTGCGACAGTTCCTCCTGATCCTTCGTGTGACAGGCTTCGCTTTCTCGTGCGATCAAAAAATGGGCATCCCGTAGAAATAGCCATACTCATCGAGAGAATTTGGTGGTCCGTAGCAGACGAATACAGTCAACCTTCCGAATGGCATGATCATCCAATCATGCTTTCAAATAAGGATTTCAAAGCGACATCCAACAAAGCATTATGGCTGCGTCTTCCAAAATGCCGATGGATTGATAAAGTGTTGGTGGGCTTTGAAAGGGCTAATGCTCGCCCTTACGGAGTTAAAGTTACCGAGAATACAATTGCCATTCCTCTCCGCGATTATTGTGACTATAAGGAACTTGATGATCGATCACAATCACACTGTCTAAGAATTTACATAAATCGAAGGAATCAAGAAATTGAGGGTATTCTGGCTAATCTACAACTCTCACAAAGACCTGCAGAACACAAATCTGCTGTTAAATCCACATCACGAACGCCCAATCAATTTTGGATGGGGTTAGGTAGAAAGAAAAATGCGTATGCTAAAGCTGTATTGCGTCCTGGAAAGAATGAAATAATAGTCAATGATTTACTCTTAGATGACTATTTTAGGCGTACTGCATCCTCTGGTAGGCGATTTCTAGAACGGCTGCTTACTATGCATGAAGTGCATGAAATACTCTCAGGGTTTGACGTGCATATCACTATTAAGGGAAGCGATCCTAGAGCAAGCCGCCAAGTAAAAGCAGCCGCACATGCCATTTCACGCGCGCTTATCAGTTATAATCCGAGGTTGAGGGTGGTATTAAGGAATGCTGGTTTTGGTGGAATCAAAGTAAAAGAAGCGAACATGATAGGAGAACGAAAAGATGAATCCAATTGAGCTTTCCTCCAAGATTGAAGAAGCGTATCGCCGCTATTTAAAGACCACTTTTTATTTCAAGGATCCTGACCTTCGCAATTCTTTTGAGCAAGCTCTTGACTTAGGACATTTAAGCAAAGGTCCGTATCTTGAAGGCACCCCAGTATTTAAACCCGGACAGACCCCTCGCGAATTATTCAAAGTCCTCCTTGGATATGAAACAGATGAGCGTTTTCTGAAAGCATTGCATGGTGATAGACCTCTCTATCAGCATCAGGAAGAAGCGATTCAAAAGGCCTTAAGCGGACGAAACGTATTAGTTGCTACAGGTACTGGCAGTGGAAAGACAGAATCATTTCTCTACCCCATTTTGCTGTATTTATATAAGGAATTTATGGTAGGCCAATTAGGGCCTGGTGTCCGTGCGTTGATTCTCTATCCCATGAACGCCTTAGCAAACGATCAAAGGGAACGTCTTGGAGCTATATGTAAGATTCTTAAAGAGGAGGATGCGGCCTTTCATTTTACTTTTGGGCAGTATATCGGCGATACTCCCGAGGACAAGAATGACAGTCAGCGAAATGCCCAAGACCGCTTATACGAACGGGAGCAGCAAGGTTACTCAATTTATGAAAATGGAAGCATAGTACACGGAGAATTAGTGCTTCGTTCTGAAATGCGATGCACGCCACCGAATATCCTCCTGACTAATTATTCAATGTTAGAATATTTATTGCTCCGCCCAGATGATAGCCCCTTGTTCGATAATGGCCAGGCCAGATGGTGGACATTCATTGTACTCGATGAAGCCCATCAATACCGGGGATCGCAAGGGGCTGAAATGGCAATGCTCCTTCGCCGGCTAAAGCAAAGGCTGCGTGAAGGCGGACGCTCAGAGCCATTCCGATGTATCGCGACCAGCGCAACGCTTGTGAGTCAGGAAGGCAGCAAAGCCACAGTCGCGCAGTTTGCATCAGATTTATTCGGAGAAGCATTTTCTGAACACGATATAATTCTTGGAGAAACGCTGCCGATTCCCGAAGCAAGCCTGCTAAGGCTATCCTTTTCGGATTATGCATTACTCAAAAACATTCTCCAGAATAATGTTCCCCTGAGTGCGAATATACTTTTTGGTCTCGCTGAGAAATTAAATCTTACGCTTCGTAAAGATGAGGATACCAAAACTGCAATCGGAAGAATTCTTAAAAATGATGGGCGGGTTACTTCCCTTCGAAAGGCAATCACTGGAAAACCTACTGAAATTACTACTATCGCAAATATGATTTTTGATGACTTACAAGAAGATAAGCGAATTGCGGCGTTAGCCGACCTTGTTGAACTTCTATTGCAGACAAAAGACCCTTCGACTGATGCACCGCTTTTGTCAGCAAGGTATCATTTATTCTTGCGATCCCTTGAAGGTGCATTTGTTTCATATTGGCCTGAGAAAAGAGTCTTTCTTGATCGAAAAAGTGTTGGAAGGGAAGGATGCGCATTTGAGATAGCCCTATGTCGAGAATGCGGGCAGCACTACTTTGTAGCCCAAAGTGATTTTAAAGACGGTGTAGTTGTTAAGGAAGCAATCCGGGATCCTAATGATGCTCTTTTTGGCGCAAGCTTTTTGCGGCCAATAAATAATAGTGAAAATAATTGTGAGTCCGATGAAGACACTCCAGATGCAAAGAAAACTCGGTTCTATCTCTGCGTTCAATGCGGTTTAGCAGAGCATAATATCCCTAGCTGTGGGCATAACAATTATATCCAGGTTAATAAAGAAGATTCACTGGAAGATAAGAATCGTGCAGATCAACTTGCAAAATGCAGTGCATGTGGATATACCGCAGCAGGACGAGACCCTGTGCGAGAAGTTGTCCATGGCACTGACGGTCCTCACGCGGTTATCGCAACGACACTCTACCAGAAGCTACCAGAACATAGAAGAAAAGTACTTGCTTTTAGTGATGGACGGCAGGAAGCTGCGTTTTTCGCATGGTATTTAGAGGACTCATATAAAGACATTCTAATTCGAAATTTAATGCTAAAAATAGCTCAAAGCTTCAATCCCTTTCCTAAAGATGGGATTAGCCTCAGCACGATCGCTGATAGATCATTTGATAATTACCACGATTCCTTTAGGAGAAATCAATCAGATGATGAGCCAACAACTCAAAAGAACATTTGGTCCGCCTTGTATCGAGAGTTTCTTACCGAGGAACAGCGCATCTGTCTTGAAGGTGTCGGTCTCATACGTTGGTCCATCAAGTGGCCTACATGGTTTAAAATACCAGAAATTCTAATGAAAGCGCCATGGTCGCTAAGTGAAGAGGAAGCTCGAAACCTTGTGTTCCTGCTTCTTAACACAATGCGAACAGATAGGGCTGTTGAATTGCGAACATCTCCGGGTGTTTCAATGAATTGGAGCGATCTTTCCTTGCAAGCTATCCAAATGCGTTTTCGTATCGGAGATCCAAAGAATAAAAAAGATGTCAGGAGTTGGGATGGCACGCAGAGCAAACGATTCAAATTTATGAAAAAGCTGCTTTTGAAAATCAGAGATGATCTTTCAGAGCAGGAAGGTGCTGACAATGTAGAGCTCGCCTTAAGGGAAATCTGGGAAACCATCGGCCGGTGTGATAAGCATGCGCCGACAGCAAAAGAAAGTTTGCTGCTTTCAATTGAAGATACTCGAAGATTGAATCCTGACTGGTGGAGGCTTCATCTTATAAAAAAGGATGAGACAATCTACCAGTGCAATCTGTGTGGACGCCTTCACGCCTTTTCAATTCACGGACTTTGTCCAAGACATAATTGCCAAGGGGTACTAACGCCGCTCCATCTGAGCGATCTTCCAGAAAATCATTACCGGTCATTATATGAAGATACGTTGCCGGGGATAATGCGTGTAGAGGAACACACTGCCCAGCTCGACAAAGAAAAAGCACGAGAATTCCAGGCAGATTTTAAAAACGGTAACATCCATGTTCTCAGCTGTTCAACAACCTTCGAATTAGGTGTCGACCTGGGCGACCTCGATACCGTGTTTCTCCGAAATGTTCCGCCGGAATCATTTAATTATGCTCAGCGTGTAGGACGAGCAGGCCGCCGAAGCGGGTGCCCCGGATTTGCAGTCACTTTTTGTCATCGTAGTCCGCATGACCTCTATCATTTTTCTGAACCAGAGCGAATTATGGGAGGAAAAGTCCGGCCCCCTATCCTGAGCCTTCAGAACGAAAAGATTATCATCCGGCATATCCTGGCAGTTGCGCTTTCTTACTTTTTCCGTGCGTTTCCTGAGAGGTTTGCTAGCGTAGAGAAGCTATTCGTAGATTTAAAGAACCCATCTGCAGTCTCTGATTTCAATGATTATCTCAGTAAGAATAAGGAGAATCTTGAAAAATCGCTTAGATCAATTGTGCCGGAAAAGATGAGGGCCAGACTGGGACTAGACAATGGAGAGTGGATAAGCATGCTGGCAGATGAAGAAAGCCGCTTCTCTCTTGCAGAAATTGAGGTATCAAACGACTATCGAGTAATTGCTAAACTTGAAGAGAAATCAAGGGAGGAAAGGGATTATCGAGAGGCCGAGTGGGCTAATAGGCGAGCAAAGACCATCGCAACTGAAGATGTGCTCTCCTTTCTTTCGCGAAAAGCGGTGATTCCTAAATATGGTTTTCCAGTAGACGTTGTTGAGCTGGATACGCAAATGGCACAAAAGAATTTGGAGACATCAGAAGTCCTGTTGCAAAGAGACCTGAGTATTGCCATTTCAGAGTTTGCTCCAACAAGCAAGCTGATGGCAAATAAGAAGATTTGGACTGCTTATGGACTTAAAAGAATTCCCGGTAAGGAATGGCCTCGAAAAAAATATAAAATATGCAGGAAGCATAATGTATTCTTTCAGTGGCAGCCTGGTGAACCAGAACCCGCGACGCCCTGTGGGGATCAGTTATCAGTATCAGAATATGTGATTCCGAGATTTGGATTCGTCACCGATCGAAGTAATCCAGAAGAACCAAGATCTCGGACTTCAAAGATATTCACAACACGTCCCTACTTTGCAGGCTCTCTAGGTGTTGATCCGGAAGAAATCCATATTCCTGATTATTCTCCCGTGATTACAATTAAGAAGGCATCCCCTGGCACAATGGTAGTATTGTGCGAAGGAAGACGACAAGAGCAATTTTATATCTGCAAAACATGTGGTGCTGGATTTCAAAAAAAGAGTCTGAAGTCTCATAAATCGTCTTATGGGCAAGAATGCAATGGAACACTCGAACAAGTTTCTCTCGGCCACGAGTTTGAAACTGATGTACTGCAGCTGCAATTCCATCGCTTCCCTGAAGAAAAAACGCTAGATCCTATTTGGTTTGCATATTCGCTTGCATATGCTTTGGTAGAAGGCGCTGCTGAAGTATTAGAGATACCCTCCACTGATCTTAACGCTACTGTTAAGTACGGTAACCAGAATACAATCCCTCCGATAATTCTTTATGACAATGTACCAGGAGGAGCAGGGCTGGTTGCACACTTGGAAAAAGTAAACATACTTAAGGCATGTTTGGAAGCAGCATTAGTTAGAACAAGCGGCAAATGCGGTTGCGATGAGGCTACGAGCTGCTATGGGTGTTTGAGAAACTACAGAAACCAATTCGCCCATCAATATCTTCAAAGAGGTCCAGTGATGCGTTATTTGAAAGCACTACTCTCAGAATGGCACTGAGAATATGCAAATAGGGAAAAGGGATGAGCCTGTAAATATTTGAGGAGTGTAATAAATTTTGTGTAAACGGTTATACTACGCTAGGGAGCGAGTATGGCCTTTTACATAAAATTTGTTACTGGTTTCTATTTACACAATTGCAGCACATAAATCTCCAAACGCTTATTTTACATACGGTACGAGCTCGAATTTGAGTCGGTATTCAAAAACCTCCACATCAGGTACTTTCTTAGTTGAATAGTATATCTTGGGATCATATTCCGCAGCGATAATAATTCCCTTCGTCGACCTGCCGTCCCTGCATTTGTGTTCTTCCAGCCATCCCATATAGCGAGTGAGCTGTCCAACGGTCACATCACTCGCCCGGCCCAGTTTGAGCTCGACAACGACATACCGCCCATCTTTCTTGTCTCTGGCAAGAATATCGATCCTGCCAATATCAGTTTTATACTGCTGACTCACGAGCTCACCATTCTCTTCAAGCAACTCGTACTTTTCCCCAAGCAGTGTCTTCTCCCAGTTCTGAATGAGAAAATCCTCAAGCTGCTTTTCAAGACTGAAATGGTGGCTCTCTTCTTCAGATCCTTCCTGCTCCTCATGAGCAAAATCGGCAGTCTCTTCCTGTGCTTCGGTTTCTGTTTCCGTTGATTTCTTTTTCCATAATGGCTGCACAGCATCGGAATAGCAGAAAATGGAGAGCGTTCGTGCATCGTAATCAAGCCCCAATTCTTCAAACCATGCAATGATTGCCTGGTTGGTAGCAACCATTCGGTTTCCATAGCTCATTGCATCCAGGTTGCCTGCGAAAGGAACGCTGAAATAGTCAATGAACGCTTTTCGGTCTTTGAGCGAAACCATCGATAGGTTATGGAATGGATCATAGGCAACCAGTAATGCATTTAAGCCATTGCCGTTTTCACCAGTCAGATTGTTCTTATGCTTTTGATTTACCTTATAGAGCTCATCGATGGCGTTCGCTCTTTCTTCGTCTGTGCGGGCGATAAAGACATCATTGAGGCTGAGTGCAAGCGAATTGTTATCTCTGAGCTGATGAAACAATCTTCGCCACGCACCCTGCCAGATCCAGACAACGGCAACTGACTCGGCCCCTTGACGGTTGCCTTTTCCATTGCGGTCCAGAATCCGTATGATGCCGTCAATTTCTTCGTCATTCAATTCTGGCGCTGAGTGATTCAATATTCTGTTCTGCCAGAAAGTATGGAATTTCTGAGAATGTTCTTGCCAGATTTTCTTTTTCTCTTCAAACGCATAGTTTGCAATAAATGCATTGAACTTGTTGAAAAGGTCAGCTTTGTAATTCATTTTTCCTTCCCTATTCTAATTATTCGATTCTTTCTAAAAGAATAATTTTGCTACATTTTTCATAACAAAATGAAAAACCACCTGCGCTCTTAAGTCTATAAGGAATACGGGATTTACATTTTTCAAGCAAAGAGTATTTAATATCTTGATAGAATTCCTATGTTGCTTATGTTTTCAGCCTCAATCAACCTCCCGCACGAGCCTAAAGCCGACAAGCGGCCCCTCACCATAATCTCTGTTGGCAGAGCGCATGGTTTGGGGAATTACTTGCTCAATATTTTTTCTATAAGAAATATAACTTGATTTACTTGGAGGCCTGCTTGAGCCAGGTGATTCTACCGATCCGCCACGGCATACTTTATATATACTTGTCCCTATATTAATGGGATCGACGAGTCTTCCTGGTGGATAAGGTCCATACCCATCAGCGCACATCTCCCACACATTGCCATGCATGTCATACAGGCCCCAGGGGTTGGGTTTCTTCTGGCCCACCGGATGAGTAACCGTATCATTCCACCAGGCATATTCATCGAGCAGTGAATAGGATGGATCATCTCCCCAGGGGAATCTAGTCCGGGTACCTGCGCGGCAGGCGTACTCCCACTCAGCTTCCGTGGGAAGCCGGAATTTGCCAATCCCCATGGTATTCAGCCGCTTGATGAATTCATCAATATTCGCCTTTGTCAAATTTTCAACAGGGCGATCCATTCCCTTGAACTCGCTTGGATTTGAGCCCATTACCGCACCATACTGTGCCTGGGTGACTTCATAGATGCCCATATAGAAAGGCTTTGTGATTTCCACTTCGTGCACCGGACCTTCATCATCGTCTCTATCCTGTTCATCCACCCGTGATCCCATCAGAAAGGTGCCTGGCTGGATAAGCCGCATCTGGATCTGCACCCGCAATCCCGTCTGCATTTCCGACCCTGGAATAGTCAGCACGAGCAATTCCCCTTCCTTTTGATACTGTCCCTGCGGACTCTGCACCGGACTGGTGATGACTACCTCAGGCTTCCAGGAAAAGGTTACCAATGTTCTTGTATCGGGATCTATCTGCACCTGTTTCCTTTCTCTTTCACCCGTCTGGTATTGCATTTCAAAGCTGTACGTTCCGGATTCCAGCCTGCTGAGCTCCAGCTGTCCTCCTGCCCGAATGCTCTCCATCTTGATACCGTCGATGAAGAGGGACCCTGCAGAAACAGTGCTGACCAGCGCGGTACCATATTTCTTCTGGACTGCCGGTGGCGTGAGTGCCACCTGCGAAGGTCTCAACTGCGAAGGAGCTGCCAAATAGATATTACCGAAGTATTGAGAATAAATGGCTGGGTTCTGTTTTCCCCCTGTCGCCTTCTGAACCGCAGCTCCCGTTCTTTTGAAGACTTCATTGATCTCCAGCTCAGGGTTCCGCAGGTATTTCAGCAATTCGCCGGTAAACACTCCATTCCTGCCCTGCCCATCAAGCGCAACATCCCCGGCACTGGTGGCGTAGACGATTATGCTGCCGACAGGCTGCGAAGGAATCACGGCGAGTCCCCGGGCACCAGACCGCGCCCATTGGTATGGATTGTCCCTGCATGCATCCAGAATGACGATATTGAGGGCATTGTTTGCTCTTTTAAAACTGTCAAGCACACTCTGCAGGCTGAAAGCCTTGGTCTTCAGATAGGCTTCCGAAGGGATGCGCGAATCTGCGGGGATGAGGTAGTTTACTCCCTCAGCCTGTACGCCATGTCCCGCAAAATAGAAAAGTCCGATCGAATCAGGCGCGCTGGCAAGCTTGTCTGCAAGCTGCGCAAGTGCATCTTCCATTGCAGGCTGGCTGGCGTCGAGGAGCACAGTAACTTCAAACGCTAGATCCCTCAGCGCAGCCGCCATATCTTCAGCGTCATTTTTCGCATTCCGAAGATGGCTGAGCTCAGTATAATTCCCATTGCCAATGACCAGTGCGTACCTGCTGCCCGTTTTATCCTGAGCAAGAGCCAATGAGCTTGAAAAGAGAATGAATGCAAAGAACAGAAATACTGGCATCGCATGTTTGGCTTTCATACCACACCTCGAAATTTGATATTTTACTTTTTATTGTACCATACCCTTGCCCCAAATAAAAAGCGAACTTCGTCTTCATATTTTTTTATCTTATCTGCTTTAATGCGCTACACTTATGTTTTGATGAAAAAGCTCGGGCATATTATTTTGAAGTATAATATTAATTTTTTAATATTTTGTTATTTATATATTTTTTGAACGGAAAAGATTGAGTCGACAACCCATAAAACTGTAGGCTATTTGTAGAATATTATCGCATAAATTTATTTATTTATATATTTTATATATATTTGTAATAATAATTACTGTTCGATCCCCTCTCCCGCTAGGAAAAAAGACTAAGCCCTCAAAAGAGGGCTTTTTTATTTTTCTCTGCTATCTGCAACTAGCCGAGACTATTCTGGGATTGAAAAACTCCTTTTAATAAAGCAATAAAAAAGGATTGACAGATAATAATACTGCTACTAAACTTGTGTTTAGTAAATGGAAAATCTTGAGAGATT
>MWDY01000038.1 GCA_002070755.1 Spirochaetes bacterium ADurb.Bin110
CGGCATTATAACGAAACACGGCCACACATGGCTTTAGGCTATGTGACGCCTGCAGAAGTCCGGCAGAAATTAAGTGCATAAATGGCCCGAAAAGCGGGGGAACACTTCACCAGGATGAGAGTACGAGGATCGCGGTTGAAGGCAAGTTTGGGGAAGGGAAACGACGGTATACGCTTGATAGGATAGGGACGAAACTGCGAGCAACGAGTGAGAGCGCGATTCAGCTGGTGTTCTTGGTGATGAACCTGATGGTGCTATACCGGAGGAAGGCGAAGGCCTTCTTTGTGGCTCTATTTGATATCCTAGTTGAGATGGTCAAAAGTGCTTTTTGGAAGCGAATTTGGCAGCTTGTGGCTGCTTGAAAAACCAGAAAGAGAGTTCTTCAGGAACCCCTATATACGATTAATGGGGATGCCGGATCTTTGCCATCTACATAGTTATTCAAACGGAGACATAGCTTTGATGATAAAACAAAAATATGGTATACCTTTTTTAATTACGGAACATTCATCTGGATTCAAAAGAAATTTAATAGGTAATAAAGAATTAATATTCGCTAAAAGAGTTTTTAGAATTGCTGAAAAGCGAATCGCAGTAAGCAAACAATTTGCTGATTATTTATATTCTATTACAGATAAGTATTTTATATACTTACCTAATATGACTGATACTGAATATTTTACAATTATAAATAATAAATCGAAATCAAGCGATTTTGTATTTTTAAACATTGCTTCTTTAGACAATAATAAAAACCATTACATGCTTATTGAAGCCTTTGCTGAAAAATTCAAAGATATAAATCATGTGAAACTAATTATTGCAGGGAAGGGGCCGCTTGAAAGCAAATTGAAGGCAAAGATCATAGACCTAAACATTGAGAAAAAGGTAGTTTTTAAAGGTCAAGTATCGAGGGAGCAAGTTAGAGAACTTTTCCATAATGCGAATGCATTTGTTTTGTCAAGTAAATATGAAACTTTTGGAGTAGTTCTGATTGAAGCATTAAGTTGTGGTTTGCCTATTATTGCGACAAAATGCGGTGGTGCAGAATCAATAATAGCTGATGAAAGAATAGGAGAATTGGTTGATATCGATAAAGAAGATTTGGCAAACGCTATGGAAAAGGTATTTAATAATATAAATAAATATGATAGCGCATATATTAGAGAATATGCAATTAACAGTTTTTCAAAAGAAGTTGTGACCTCCAAATTGATTGAATTGTATAAGATAATTCTGCTCTCAAAAAAAAATCATGATAATATTGGGAATACAATATAAGAATGAAATTATCCTTCATCGGCTGCGGTCGCATTAGTTTGAAACATATCGAAGCCGCCATCAAGAATGTGGACAGGCTCTCGCTTGTCGCAGTCTGCGATCCAATCCTGGAACGAAGTGAACAGAGAAAAGCTGAATACGAGAAAGCTTTTCCAGATACCCACGTTTCTGTCTACGCAAACTATCGCGAAATGCTTAAGAAAGAAAAACCTCATATCTGCGCTATTGCCACAGAGTCAGGCTATCACCCGCGGATTGCGATCGATTGTCTTGAGGCGGGGAGCCATGTCATCTGCGAAAAGCCTATGGCACTTTCGACGCAAGATGCGGATGCGATGATCGATTCGGCTCGGCGCCACAATAGAAAGCTCGCGGTATGTTTTCAGAATAGATTCAATGCGCCAGTACAGCGGGCGAGGGCGGCGCTTGAAGCAGGTCGCTTTGGGAAGATGCTGCACGGCATAATACAGGTACGCTGGAATAGGGATGCAGACTATTATGTACAGGCTCCTTGGCGAGGTACGTGGGCGCTCGATGGCGGAACGCTCATGAACCAGTGTACCCATGGGATTGACCTTTTGCAGTGGATGATGGGCGAAGACGCGGTGCGCGTACAAGCTGCAACACGACGATTTTTGCGGCCTATTGAGGCGGAGGATTTCGGTGCGGCGATCGTCGAGTTTGCAAGCGGCGCAGTGGGTATTATTGAAGGAAGCGCCGATGTATTCCCCAAAAATCTCAGTGAGACACTCTCCCTTTTTGGCGAGCACGGTACGGTGGTCATTGGCGGGCTCGCGGTCAATAAAATCGAAACCTGGCGTTTTGCTGATTCACAGACTGTGGGCGATACCGAGGATACGGTGCTCGATCCTACTGCAAAGGACCCACCGACAGTCTATGGCTTTGGCCACACTGCGCTCTATGCTGATTTTCTTGATGCACTCGCACAGGATCGCGAGCCACTTGTAAACGGCGAAGCAGGCAAAAAAGCGCTTGAGCTCATCCTCGCTATCTACAAAAGCCAAAAAACAGGTCAGCCAGTGACGCTGCCGGTAGAGTTCTCCACGTCTGAGATGAAAGGGACATTCTAGTGCTTTCTCTATTGAGCGTAGTGGGGGCGCGGCCACAATTCGTTAAGGCTGCGGTGGTATCGCGCCGCATTCGCAGTAGCCAATATCGCGACACACTGCATGAATGCCTTGTGCATACTGGCCAGCACTACGACGACAATATGTCCGCAGTGTTCTTTCGGGAGATGGAAATACCTGAACCCGACATAAACCTTCAAATA
>MWDY01000039.1 GCA_002070755.1 Spirochaetes bacterium ADurb.Bin110
GCATGCCTTGTCGAAGCTTCTGAGAATACATACATAGGCAAACCTTCGTACTCGGCGCCATTTTCGTATATTGCGCGTTGAGCTACGCCTACCATCTGAAGCTCGGTCATGCCCGGCTTGATTTCCTTGATTACCTGCTGACTTGCCAGCTCTGCGAGACGATAACCTTCCTTGAGACAGGATATTTCGTTTTCGGACTTGATAGACCGAAGTTCTACCATCAAATAGTCGGCCCGAACGATCTCGGCCTCTGGAAAAGCTTTTCTAATGCCTTCCATTATGACAACAGAAGTGTCCAGATAGCTTGCGACTCCTATTCTCAGTTTTTTCCCATTTATGCCAAGGCCTTTGAAAACATCCTTGAATGTATCGGCCTTGAGTTCAGGATAGGCTGGATCGGCGCTCTCTCTGTAGTCTTTTAAAACATATAATTTGTCCAATTTATTGCGATCACCGCCAAAAGCTCTGCTCTCCGGGCCAACCATGAGGGCTGCATCCCCTCCTGCGCTTATGGCTACTCCACAGCGCTCGAAAAGAGGCCAAAAACCTGAAAAATACCTCGTGTTGGCATAATCAGCCTCGGTTCCATTGACGATTAGGGCATCTAGTCCATCGCGCTGCAGTAGCGCTGCTGCTTTGCTTACACGTTCTTTGTATTCGTAGTCTGGTATACGGATATTGCCATGCATCTTCATTTCTCCTCTATGCTAGCTATTTTTGCTTTTTGAGATGTAGTTATAATTTCTCTCTTTGTGTTGGAATCTATCAGTACGACGATGATCAGGATGACGCCCTTTACAACCCACTGCCAGTAGGTATTTATTCCCATGAGCACCATTGCGTTGCTGATTACTTGGAGAAACAGAGCTCCAATAACCACCCCAAAGATACGCCCACGTCCACCGGTCAGGGATGTGCCACCAAGCACTACAATGGTCATAACATCGAACAATAGGTTTTCGCCCAAAGATACATTGCCCGACAATGTCTTAGCTGTAAGGCCTAGAGCACCTACTCCACTCAATACTCCAGAAAAAATAAAGGCTAAGATACTTATAAAAACCACATTGATGCCCGAGAGTTTACTTGCTTCAAGGTTGCCACCTACCGCATAGAGGCTACGGCCAACAGCAGTATGTGCCGTGATTATGAACAGGATAATTGCAACGATGAACATTAGAATAACCGGGAAGGGTACAATTCCTATGTACCCGGAACCTAGAAAATTGAAACCATCGGGCAGGCCCGAAATAGGGAGCCCTCTGGAATACAGGTAATTTATACCTTTTATGATATTCATCGTTACAAGCGTGGCTATAAACGATGGCATCTTTCCATAAACGACCAGGATTCCATTGATAAGTCCAGCCAATGCAGACATCAATAATACCAATATAATTGCGATCCATATTGGTATACCCATTTTTACCACAAATCCTGCAAAGAATATGGAGACCATGCCAATGGTAGAAGATATCGACATATCCATTTGTCCAATCAGTATGACAAAGAATTCTCCCATCGCTATTATTGCAGTGAACGCGGTTTGCCGCAGAATGTTCATTAGGTTGTCCGATGTTCTGAATGTGCTAAGGGTAATGCTGAATATGACAACCAGGGCTATGAGAAGGAAAAGCATTATCCAATCTCTAATAAATGACCGCCAGCTTTTCCCATAGCGTTTCGATTTCTCTTCAAAGGTACTCATTTCCCATTTACTCCTAACAGACTGTGGATAATTACCTCTTGTCTTTTTCTTTCACCTTCTACAGTGTCCATAATCATGCCTTCGTAGATGATATAGATTCTGTTGCACAAGCCGATCAATTCTTCGAGTTCGGGAGAAACTATGATTACGCTTTTTCCTTGTTTTGTGAGATCTTTTATCAATTTATAGATTTCGAATTTTGCCCCGACATCTATGCCTCTCGTTGGTTCATCCAGGAGGAAAATCTGGGAATTTTGAAGCATCCATTTGGCGATGACTATTTTTTGCTGGTTTCCGCCGGATAGAGTCTCAACTTCCTGAAAAAGCGAATAATAGTTTAGCCCGAGTTTTTCGTTTATTTCAAAAGCGGCTTTAGCCTCGGCTTTGTGATCTTGGAAAAGTCTCATTTTTTTAAATTTATTCATTGAGGGGAGAATAGTATTCTCTTTGATGTCGAATTTCAGGATCAGTCCAAGACTTCTGCGATCATCTGGTACATACCCTAGACCTAGCTGAATAGCATGCCAGGGGTTCTTTATTCTTACTTCCTTGCCTTTAACAAGGATTTTACCACTTATTACTGGATGTACACCAAAGATTGCTTGTATTAATTCAGTCTTGCCTGCGCCTACCAGGCCCGCCAGCCCGATCACTTCGCCTGACCTTACATAAAAATCTATATTCTTGAATGCTTTTGGAGCAGTTAGCCCTTTGACTTCGAGCATAACGTCTCCAAGATTAGCATTAATAGATGGATAGACCTGTGTAAGCTCCCGTCCGATTATCATTTTGATCAGTTTCTGTTGATCGATATCGCTAACGCTTCCACTATTTATATGACGACCATCGCAGAGGACGGTATAAGAATCACAGCACTCGAATATTTCATTCAGTCGATGAGAAATATAGATAATT